>DASPQQ010000347.1:0-19669 GCA_035624885.1 Bryobacteraceae bacterium
GCGAAGCCGCCGCCAAACCCGCCGATGATGCCATAGCCGAGAACGAGGATGGCCAGCGAACTGCCCCACAGTGCCGAGAGCAGCGCGCCGAGCGCCAGCAGGCAGCCGCCGACGGTGGCGACGAGGCGCGGGCCTTTGCGGTCCTGCCACAGTCCGCCCGCCACGGCGCCGAAGGCGACAAACAGCAGCGAGTAGCGGTTCGGCATGATGGTCTGCGCTTTCGACCATCCGTAAAGCGCGCCCAGCGGAACGCGGAACACCGACCACGAGTAGACGACCGTGATGATCATCTGCATCAGGACCGCGACCACGGCGTGGCGGGCCCGGTTTTCAGTCAGAGCGGCGGCTCTGGCCTGCGATGTTGCGGCAGCGGAGGACATAAATGTACCCCGCGAAGTATATCAGCATTTTTCCGGGACCATGCGTGCTAGCATTGCAACCAGTGGTGCGCGGGCTCATCGTTGTCGCCGCCGTGGCAGCGGCGATTGCCGCGGGAGTCTTCTACTTCGTGCGGCAGGGTTTTTCGAGCCGCCCTGCGCCCGGCGCAGCCGAGACCCTGATCGCGACCACCCTTCGCACCGCCTCCATTCCAGACCGATACAGGGAGATGCGGAATCCCGTCGACTGCTCGCCGCAGGTCTTCGACGAAGCGGGCGCGCACTGGGCGGACCACTGCGCCACCTGCCACGCCAACGACGGCTCCGGCAACACGCTGCTCGGAAAAACCATGTATCCGCGGCCTCCGGATATGCGGCTCCCAGGCACGCAGGGCCAGTCCGACGGCGAACTCTATTACACGATCAACAACGGCGTGCGGCTCACGGGCATGCCGGCGTTCGGCGATCCGGGCGATAACGATACGGCGAGCTGGAAGCTGGTCTGTTTTATCCGGCGCATCCCGAAACTGACGTCCGATGAAATCGACGTGCTCAAGACGCTGAATCCGAAAACGCCGGAAGATCTCGAGGAAGAACGGCAGGAGCGCGAGTTCCTGAACGGCGGTCCGCTGCCGGGGGCCGACGCAACAACCGGCCATAAGCATTAGGATGAAGAATATGAAACACAAACTGACGGTACTGGCTCTTCTGGGGGCGGGCGCGGTTTTCGCGCACGGCAACGCCGAACACGTGATGGGCTTCGCGCGAGCCGTAAGCGCGCAGAGCGTAACCGTGGAAGAAGCGGACCACGACATGGTGACGGTGCTGCTGACTCCGAAGACCGCGATCAAAAAGAGCGCGGTGAAGGCCAACATCATGGATCTCAAGGTTGGCGACCGCGTGATGATCCACGCCGAAAAGAATAAGGAAGGCAAGCTCGAAGCCGAGGAAGTCGAATTCGGTCCGACGCCCGCCAAGAAGTAGTGGGAGCCCGTGCGCTCGTGCTCGGCGGGGGCGGCCCCGTCGGAATCGCGTGGGAATCCGGGCTGATTGCCGGGCTGGCCGAAGCCGGCATCGACCTCTCGGCCGCCGATTTCATCATCGGGACTTCAGCCGGCTCCTTTGTCGGCGCTTATATCGCTGCCGGAACGCCGCCGACAATGCTGGCCGCGCCGTTCCTCGGCGAAGCCGGCATGCCGAAGTCCGCGAGCGAACTGCTCTCCTCGCCTCCGGACCTCACGGTGCTGATGGCGAAGATGATGGAGTCGTTCGCCGGTGTGCGGCCCAATGACGAAGTCTGCCGGGAGATCGGCCAGTGGGCGCTCGCATCGGCGGCGATGAGCGAAGACGCTTATCTCGGCACCTTCGGGAAATCGCTGGCGCCGCTGCTCTCGGGCGGATGGCCGGGGAAGAACTACACGTGCCCGGCGGTCGATACGGCCACCGGAGTGCCGGTCGAGTGGAACAAGGATTCAGGCGTCGATCTGCTGCACGCGATTGCGTCGAGTTGCGCGGTGCCGGGCATCTATCCGCCGGTGACGATCCAGGGCCGCCGCTACATGGATGGCGGCATGCGGTCCCCGACCAATGCGGATCTCGTGAAGGGCTGCGAAAAGGTCGTGGTGATCGCGGTGGCGCGCGCCGATGCACCGCCGGTTTTCAGCCGTCCGCTCGAACGGGAGCTGAACGCGCTGAGGGAGTCGGGCAGCCAGGTGGAACTGATCCGGCCGAACGCGGAGTGTCTCGAAGCTTTCGGCGCGAACCTGATGGATGCCAGCCGCCGTCCCGCGGCCGCCGCGGCCGGCCTCAAACAGGGCCGGGCGGGAATCGAAGCGCTTCGCGCGTTCTGGAAGTAATCCTCCAACTCCGCGCTGCGACCTCTCCGGGCCTTATCCTTCGCAGCTCAGGCGTCGCCTTTCTCTGCGGACTCTGCGCCGACGAGATATCCGATTTCCGCTCTCTGCGAACTCCAATCCCTGGCGCAAATGGTTATCCCGCCACCAGCACTTCCACGGGATGGCCGATGAACAGGCCGGATTCCATCACTCCCGTGATCGACTTGATATCCCGCTCCATCGATTTGCCGATCTCCTTGAAGCGCGCGTCGAAGATGAAGTTCCCGCTCTGCGTGACGATCGGTCCGTCTTTGCCCACCGCGAGCCGCAGCGACAGCTCCGTTGCGCCGAGCGCGATCAGTTCGCGCTCCACGATGTGCAGCGATTCGGGCAGAAACTCCACCGGCACCGCGAATTTTTCGCCCAGCTTATCCACCAGCTTCGACGAATCGACCAGGATGAAGCTTTGCGGCGCCGAGCGCATCACCAGCTTCTCGAGAAACATCGCGCCGCCGCGTCCCTTGATCAGACTCCGGTTCGGATCCACTTCATCGGCGCCGTCGAAGCACCAGTCCGGGCAGGAGCGCAGAAGCGTGGTCACCGGAATGCCGGCTGCCGTGCAGGCCATGGTGGCTTCGTGCGAGGTGCAGATGACGGAGATGTGGAGTTTCTCCCGTTTGATGCGCTCGCCGATGGCCCGGATCGCCAGATAAGAAGTGGAACCCGAACCGGCGCCGATCACGTCGCCATCCTCCACTTTCGCCGCGATCTGCCGGCCCAGTTCCTCTTTCGCCGGGCGGTTCGAGATCGGCCCGCTCCAGTCAAATTTTTCCGCGGTTTCCCAGTTCATAAGAATTCAGTCTGATACAGGTCGTGCAGCCGGACGAGTCCGACGCAGCGGCCGTCTTCGACGACCGGCAGCACGGAGATCTGCGAAGGCCGGTCTTCCATCAGGCGCATGGCTTCCTGCAGGGTGGCGTCGGGGCCGATCGTCACCGGGTGCGGGCTCATCACGTCGCGCGCGCGCACCTGCCGGATATCTTCGTTGTCGCTCAGGGCGCGCCGCAGGTCGCCGTCGGTCACCAGACCCTCGAGACGCCCGCCGTTGCTCGTCACAATCGCCGCGCCAAGCGGGCACCGGTTCATCGCGATGATGACGGCCCGCATCGGAACTTCCGGCTCGGCCCACGCCACTTCCTCTCCCGTGTGCATCACCTGCCGCACGGTCACCCGCAGATTGCGGCCAAGCTGGCCCGCGGGGTGGCGCTCGGCGAAATCCTCATGGTTCATGTTGCGCGCCTGCATGACGGCGAGGGCGAGCGCGTCCCCGATGGCCGTCGCCACCGCGGTGCTGGCGGTGGGCGCGAGATTGTACGGATCGGCTTCGGCGCGCACCGACGCATCGAGAACCACGTCCATCTGCCTGGCCAGCGCCGATGTTTTGTTGCCGAGAATGCCGACGAGCGGAGAACCGAGACCGCGCAGCACGGGAATCAGCCGCAGCAGTTCGAGCGTCGTGCCGCTCTTCGAGAACAGAATTGCCGGATCGTTGCGGGAGCAGATCCCCACATCGCCATGGAGCGCATCCACCGGATGCAGGAACACGGCCGGAGTTCCGGTGCTGCACATCGTGGCCGCGAGCTTCTGCGCGACGAACCCGGATTTCCCGAGCCCGCTGACGATCACCTTGCCCGAGTGGGAACGAATCAGGTCGACGGCATGCGCGAACTCATGGTCGAGACGGGAAGCGGCGAGGCGGATGGCGTCGGCCTCGGTCTCCATGGACGCGCGGCCGCCTGCGGTGTGGTCGAGTGCACCGGACATGAACTTCTAATACTAATTCCCGTGCACCCTAATTCCCATGCAACCCCAGGCGGGCGAGCACGCGCCGGACCTTCTTGGGCGAGACGGAAAGGCGCTTGGCGACGCGCGCCACCTTGCGGCTTTCGTGCTCCCAGACGCGCGGGATGATGATGTCGGCGAAGTCTTCGGTGAGCTGCTGGAACGTGCGCCCGCCCACCACGCCCTGCGACCACGCGAGAAGCTGCGCGTCCACGCTGCCGCGGCCGACGACTTTCTCCTTGAGCGTCTGGAGATCGTCCCAGATGTGATCCTGCACCTCGTTGCGCAGCAGCGCCGCGGCCTGTTCGGCGATTTCGCGCGCCGGTTCCACGCTGCCGGGCGTCGTGTTGCAGATGGTGAGGCCGTGCCAGATGAGCGCGCGGGCGAGAAGGCGGCGGTTCTCCGTGTGGCGCGCCAGTTCGACGGCCTCCCGCGCCGCTTCGAGCGCCAGACGCGCCACCCACGCCGGATCTTCGATCTCCTCCTCGAGCTTGGTGTTCTCCACCATGCACTCGAGCAGGCGGGCTCGCGCCATCAGGATGTTGTCTTTCTTCTGCTCGCCGAGCGCGTAGGCCTGGCGGGCTTCATCGTCGGCGCGGTAGAGATCGCCGCTGTCGAGATGCAGGTGGCCGCGGTTGACGCAGACCGTGCCCGCGCCGCGGTGGTGCGAGTGGATCCTGTAGATCTCGGAAGCCTGATCGAGATGCGCCAGCGCTTCGGCGCGGAAACGCTCGTAATTCGCGCGCAGATCCGGTTCGCTCCTGCGCCGTTCGGCGGCATCGGCATCGATCTTCTTGCGGAGCTGCAGCGCGATGAGCCGCTCCACGTAGCCCATATTGGCCAGCGAGCGGGCCAGATTGCGATGCTCGGGATCGCGCTTGCGGTATTCCTCGATCGCGTTGCGGAAGTGGCGCAGCGCCAGATCGTAGCGGCCTTCCCGGCGATACATGCGCCCGTAGCTCGACTGGATATTGCCGCGCGTGATGTAATCGTCCGTCAGGCTCAGGATGGCCTCGGCGTCGCCGAGCATTTTGAGCGCTTCGCGGATACGGCCCTTCTGGAACAGCAGCCAGCTTTCCGCCACGTGAATCACCGCGGCCATGGGTTCGGAGCCGGCTTCCGAGGCGAGGCGCGCGCCCTCGGTCGCGTGCGTCATGGCGTGGTCGTACTCGCCCGCCTTGCGGCTGCAGCGCGAGCACCAGAAATGCGCCAGCGCCAGAATCTGGGGATCGGTGATCTCGGAGCGCAGCGAGAGAACCAGGTTAAAGTTCGAAAGCGCGCGCTCGATGTTCTCTTCCGCTACCCAGATGACGCCTTCCGCCATCAGGACGCAGGCGTAGTCCATGATCGGGAGCGAGGCGCGGCGGCCCTTGGGAAACGCAGTCAGTCCGGCCTGGACGACATAGATGTCCCGCCAGCCCAGATCCACCCACTGCGAAATGTAACAGAGCAGAGCTGCTGCATCCGGATGCTGGGGATCGATACGTCCATTCTGAGCCCAATACTCTTCGAGACGGGCCATGCCGGACTCGATGCGGCGCATTCCAAGGTCGGAACGGAGACCCTGGAGAAGTTCAGAGGGCATTCTCGTTCCAGAATAGCAGGAAAATGGTCCGAAACGGACTAGAAAAGTTCGTGTTCGATGACTAATTCGTCACGGGTGACCGCCCAGGTTCCCGTATGCCGAACCGCCAGCCCGGCCGCCATGTTGGCGAGGCCCGCGGCTTCAACCAGCGGCACCCCCATCCCCAGCGCCAGGGCGAGAACGGCAACCACCGTGTCGCCCGCGCCTGTGACGTCAGCGACTTCGACGGGCATCGCGGGAATCCGGTGAGGGGGCTCGCCGGGCTCGAACAGCGTCATGCCCTCGCCTCCCTGGGTGACCAGAAGCGAGGACGGCGCAATCGACGCCATCAGCCGGGCGGCGGCGTGGGCCAGTTCGGTCGAGTCGTGGATCGGTTCGCCCGCCGCCGTGGCGGTTTCCTTCAGGTTCGGGGTGATCACGGTCGCGCTGCGGTAACGGCCGAGATCGCGCGATTTGGGATCGACCACCACCGGCTTGTCCAGAGCTGCCGCTTCCGCGAGGAACCAGCGGCAGAAGGGCTCGGAAACCACACCCTTGGCGTAATCCGAGATCACGCAGGCGTGGACGTCCGGCAGCAGCGCCGCGCAGGCCTTGCGCAGAAGCGTCTCGACGCCGGCATTGAGGGGAAAAACGTTCTCTTCGTCGAAGCGCACGATCTGCTGGCCGCCGGCCGTGATGCGTGTTTTGGTCGTGGTGGCGCGGTCCGTATCCTCGACGAGAGCCGTTGTGTCGATGCCGGACTGGGCCAGATGGCGCCGCAAAGTGGAGCCGGATTCATCGATGCCGGTGACGCCGGCCAGCGCCGCGGCCGCGCCGATCGAGCGGATGTTCGCCGCCACGTTGGCGGCGCCGCCGGGCACGAACTTCTTCCCCGCTACCGCGACGACGGGAACCGGCGCTTCCGGTGAAATGCGCGTGGCGTCACCCGAGACATAAGCATCGAGCATCGCGTCGCCGATGACGAGAATCCTGAGTGCGGGGGCCCGGGTGACGAAGTGATGGATCGAATCGCGAAGGGGGTTCATGAGGGGTTGGGTTTCGTTCTGGCGATCTGCTCGATGATATCGGTCGTGGACCGGCCGGGGTAGAGCGGCAGAAACCGCACTTCGCCGCCGTAAGCGGCCACCGTGGCGCGTTCCGGCATGGGGCGCGAACCGTCGGCATATTCGGCGCCCTTGCAGTGGATATCCGGCTCGAGCAGCGATAGTGCGCGAATCGGATCCGGCTCGCTGAAAACCGTCACGTAATCGACGGCTTCGAGCGCCGCGAGAAGCTCCGCGCGATCCTCTTCATTCATGATGGGCCGGCCGGGCCCTTTCAGCGCGCGCACGCTCTCGTCGCTGTTGATGCCGACGATCAGAATGTCGCCGAGGGCTTTCGCGCCCGCGAGACTGCGCGCGTGACCGGCATGCAGGAGGTCAAAGCAGCCGTTGGTCCAGACCACGCGCTTGCCGTGTTCCCTCCACGTGCCGCGCAGGGCCGCGAGTTCCTCGAGGGTCTTGATTTTGGGAGATGGCAACGAGCGATTCTGCTATCCGGCTACTTCAGCACGTAGATCGTGGCGACCGCGGCAGACCCGGCGACGCCCGTCACCGAGTTGATGGTGTTCTGGGCGATCCGGCGCGGAGGACTGTCCGGAATATACAGCGTATCGCGAGCCTGCAGAATCATGTCCGGCTTGCGGCGCTGCAGAATGTCCCAGAGCGGCACCGGGATCGTGTGCCTCACGCCCTGATCGTCGACCCGGTAGATGAAGGCTTTGTGCGACGCATACTGTGCCAGACCCTGCGCCTGGGCGATGGCGTTGGTCACGGTATTCAGCGAAAGCGGATCGAGCACGGGATAGACACCCGGCTTGCTCACGTTCCCCTGCACGATGATGTTCTCCATCGTGGGAACGCGGATTTCTTCGCCGCCCGTCAGCTTCAGATTCAGTTCCGGTTCGGTTCCGGCCAGCAATGTTTTTGTCGGAATCCGCTGCACCGATTGCGTATCGGTCGAGCCGTTGGGGCGCGTCACGATGATCGTCGGCCCCGCCGTATCGGCCAGCCCGCCAGCGCGGGAGAGGGCGTCGAGGAGGGTCACGTTGCCGATTGCCTGAAAGATGACCGGATTCTTCACGGCTCCGGCCACGTTCACCGGACGGCTGTGGTACTCGGACACGCTGACGGTCACGAAGGGATCAACCAGCAGTTGCTCCTTCTTGAGAGCGTCGCTGACAGCCGTAGCCGCTTCATCCGGCAGAAGCCCCTGAACCTGGACCGGAGCTTTCAGCATGGGAAGGCGAATCGTTCCGTTGGTCGCGACGCGGACCGTCCGGCTGAATTCCGGAGAATCGTAGACCGACAGCGAGATCAGGTCCTCCGGACCAAGCCGCTGAATCGGAAGGTTGGTCAATGGGTTCTGTTCCGCGGCCGTGGGTCCCGGGTAGGGGACAGGGGGAGGGCTCACCACCTGCGCATTCGCGCCAACCGCCAGAAGACTAAGACAGATCGCGGAAAGAAGGAATCTGTGCATGAACGGCTCCGATGCAACAGATTATCTCACGCTCCGGGCACCCCGGTTCAGTCGAGTCCCTCAGGCAGATCTTCAGGGATCATGCCGTCGAAGACGAACCTCTCGTAGCGCTCCCGGGCGCTCTGCTCCGCGTGAGCCGTTTCGTCCCGCTGCTCGCGGCGATGCAGCTCGATGGCCTCCTGCAGCAACGATTCAAGGTGCGCCCTGATTTCGTCGTAGCCCATGTAGTGTCCGTCGAGCGCATGCGCCTTACCAGGGCGCGGCTTCGCCGAATCAGTGACTTATATCCCGAGGAGTTTGCAGCCTGTGCGAGCGGGCGCAGCGATTTCACGCAGAGAGAGTGGCCTGTTCCGTCCGGACAGTGAAATCCCTGGGTTGCTCAGCGCGACTGAAGGGTGAAAAAAATCTGGCGTCCCCAGAGGGATTCGAACCCTCGTTACCGCCGTGAAAGGGCGATGTCCTGGGCCTCTAGACGATGGGGACATCGACAAGGCGAATCTATACCAATCTACCATCCCCGGCCCCGGGAGCAGCGAATTCGCTGTTGCCGGCCTCGCGCAGGGCATCCCGCAGTTTCGGCTGCTGATCGTGCCAGAAAACCGAAAAGATGGCGTCCATGCGCCAGCCCGAGTACTGGGCCATCACCCAGGAGTCAAGCAGGCCGCCCAGCATCAGGCCCAGTAAATCCGGCGTGAAAATCAGCCGGCGCGCGCTCGAAAGGAAAGGATGCGGGTCGAAGTTCAGAAGACTCGAAAGCACCGAGACCACGCTCCTCCCAATCACCGCCGGATTCCAGCGCCGGCCGGCGCCCGGCGGCACGCAGGCCGCGAGCAGCGTGATCGTGCTCGAGGCCAGGTAAACGTAATACGAACTGCGTCCGATGAGGATCTGCGGCCGTACGTGGCGCAGCAGGGGCTGGCCTTCCTTGTGCGCGCCCCGCAGAACCGCTTCGGTCAGGCGCGCGCGCTTGCGTAACTCGGCATTCTGACGCGGGTCGTCGGTATCGGTGACGACAACGTGCGCATCCGGCGCGATGTTGCCCGGGCAATAGTCGCCCGTGCCGTGGGCGATGCGCTCGAGCACCGTCAGATGCAGCAGCGGCGGCGTGGAGTATTTGCGGCAGATCGCCCCCATATCGCGCGGCGACCAGCGGTAAAGAATGCCGGTTCCGGCGCGCGGGTCATACAGCTTGTCGTCCACGTTGGCGTGTTCGCGATAGAGCCTGAGGTCGGAAGCCAGCAGACGAAGTCCGCCGCGCCGCTCCGCCTGCCGCATCATCCATTCGAGCGAGACGAGCGACATGCCCTGTTTCTCGTACCCTCCCCCGACGTTCGAATGGCAGCCGGCAAACCAGACCTGTTCGATGCGCGCCGCGTCGGCCGGCGCGGACTGATCCCAGAGCAGCGGTTGAAAGACGCGCCGCTCGTCGTCGAGCGAAAGCGCCTGGCAGGCGTAATCGGCGCAGGCGACCAGCTTCTGGTCGGGGAACTTGAAGCGATGGATCGTGAGGTTGATGTAGTCGCCGATGTGAAACGGAACGCCCACGGCGTCGACCGTATCCCATACGCCGATGAAGCGGATGCGCACGTCTTCATGCCGGGCATAGCGCGCGCGGAAGCGTTCGATCACGCTGCGGTCGGGTTGGAAGCCGAGCCACTGGCTGAGCTTCGTGCGGTAATCCTCGCGGTGCACGCGATAGGCCTGCCGGACGGCGTGGTTCAGTTCGTGGTTGGTGGTGAACTGCGAGACATCGAGGATGCCGCATTTCGAAATCAGGCCCGCGAGCGCCCGCACCGTGAACGCGCCGCGGCTGAAGCCGAAGAGAAAAATCGAGTCGCCCGGATCGTAGACCCGCACCAGGCTCTTGTAGAGCAGCCGCAGATTGCGCGCCAGCCCGAAGCCGGTGATGCCTGCGAATACCTTGAGCGGACGGAAGTTTTCGTTGCCGACGCCGTCGTCGTAAATGGCAATCTGCGGCGTCAGCGTGGGGTCGCTGCGATGGCCGTTGAGATCGACCGCTTCGTAGAGCTTGAAAACGTTGGTGCCGCGGCCCTTGATTGCGGTGTTGCCGGTGCCGTCCGAGCAGATCACGATGTTCTTCGGCATCGTTATCTAGTAAAGCGTTCCGGTCATCCGGTTACCGTCCTCGTGGAGCGACAGGCCGTGGCTGAAGCCGCAGGTCCAGGCGCGGCGAGCGCCGCGCGTCCTTTGCTTCCGGTTGTGTTTTGGCCGAGACGCTTCACTGGTCGATGGTGGCCTCGATCAGCTCAATGCGCCGCTTCGGCTTCTCGCCGTCCACTTCTTCCTTTTCCATCGCGTCGAGCACGTCGAGCCCCTCCACCACGCGCCCGAACGCCGAGTACTGGCCGTCGAGATGCGGTGACGGGCCGAGCACGAGGAAGAACGACGTGGTGGCGGAATCGGGATCGTCGCCGCGCGCCATGGAAACGATGCCGCGGTCGTGCTTCACGCCGGCGCTGAATTCGCCCTTGACCGGCCGCACCCAGCGGTCCGCCGGATGCGCCGGCCCGCTCGACCGTTCATTCGGCGTCCCTCCCTGCGCCACGAAGCCTTTCACGATGCGATGGAACGTGGTGCCGTTGTACCAGCCGGTGGCCGTGAGCTTGAGAAATGTCCGCACGTTTTCCGGCGCCCAGTCGGGCTCCATCCGGATCTTCAGGGTGCCCAGCGTGGTTTTGAGGGTGACGGTGCGGCGCAGTTCCTCGACCGTCGCATGCAGGAACGGCTCGACCTTCTTCGGTTCGACCGTCACGGTCACGATGCGCACCGGCTGTTCCACCACGCCGGAAGTTTTATCGGCCGGCACGCGCGAGATCTTCTCGACCACGTCCATCCCCTCCGTCACCGTGCCGAAGGCGGAATACTTGCCGTCGAGCGAAGGCTGCGGCCCAACGCAAACGAAGAACTGCGCGCCGTCGCTATCGGGTTTGTTGGGGATGTTAAGCGTCGAAACGGTGCCACGCTCGTGCTTCATGCCGATCTCCTGCGCGAGCAGGTTGAGCCCGCCCGTGCCCCAGAGGTTCTTCGGCGTTTTGGGATTCTTCAGCAGCGGATCGCCGCCCTGGATCACTGCGTTGGCAAACACGCGATGAAAGGCGCTGCCGTTGTAATAGCCTTCCTTCGCCCGCGCGATGAACGCGGCGACATGCTTCGGCGCGGCTTCGGGCGCGAATTCGAAGCGGAACGCGCCGAGGTCCGTCGTGACCACCGCTTCCACTTCATTCGGCGTCTGCGCGGACACGCAGGCTGCAAAACAAAGAAAAAGGGCCGAGGCACCGGGGCGCATCGGCCCAATCTTACTAAAACCGGTTGCTCTTAACAGGTTGCTGAAAAACCGGGACAGACAGAACTGGGCAGCCTTTTTCGCCATGCCAAATCACGTATTTTCAGCAAACTTCTGAGGCGAAAAAGGTGCCAGTTTGGTCTTCCAATGTTTTTCAGCAAGCTGTTAAGCGTTCTGCTTCGCGCAGAAACGATCGAAAACCGCGGTCAGAACGCCCGCGATCTGATACGCATCGCGCGCTTCGATATCGCGCCGGTGCATCATGTAGACCGGCTTGCCGTCCTGAAACAGCGCGATCGAAGGCGAGGACGGCGGGTAATCCGCCAGAATGCCGCGCAGATGCGCCACGGCTTCCTCATCGCCGCCCGCGAAAACCGTGGCCACGCGATCCGGACGCGTGTGGTGCTCGAGCGCCATGCCGATGCCGGGCCGGGCCTTCCCGGCCGCGCAGCCGCAGACGGAATTGATCACCATCATGACGGTGCCTTTTTCGGCAAGAACGCGGTCGACTGCCGCGGGAGTGCGCGTTTCTTCCACGCCGAAGCGGGTCAGGTCTTCGCGCATGGGAATCAGAAGCTGTTCGGGGTAGGGCATCAACTAACAAAATACTAAAGAGCGGAGGACGGCGGCTCGGACTCTCCTGTCTTTTCGGCTGTCTTTTCGACGACCAGCGTGAAACGCGCGGCCATCGCGGCCAGAGCGCCCACCGCCGCGAGCTCCGGCGCCAGAACCGCGCCGATGATGGCAACCGTAACCGGGATCTCGAGGATCGTATGGCCCTGCTCGTTGCGGATGATGATGCGCCGGACGTTCCCTTCGTGAACCAGCCTCTCCACCGTCTCGACCAGCTTCTGGCCATTGACCTTGATTTCTTCGAAGAACCTGCTCATACGATCGCTTTCAGCACCTTTGCCGGCAGGATCACCAGCGCCCAGACCAGCGCCAGCGCGCCTCCCACCGCAATCCCGACGATCCGCAGCGGCAGCAACAGCAGCCAGAGCACCGGATACAGGAACAGCGCCGCGAGAGCCAGCGGCCAGCACAGCACGAACAGGATGCACCACAAGAGAAACCGCAACATCTGGAAGGCCTCCGAATGATGGATACGCAGAAGGAGCCGGGCGAGTTCAGAGTTTGGGGTTTGCACTAACCGATAATGAAGACGTGCGCATCCTGGTGGTGGAAGACGAGAAACGGATGGGCGAACTGCTGCGGCGCGGGCTCTCGGAAGAGGGCCATCAGGTGACTCTCGCTTCCGATGGGGCCGTGGGTCTTGAAATCGCCCGGTCTTCCTCGTTCGACGTCATCGTCCTCGACATGATGCTGCCTTCGCTCGACGGGATTTCGATCGCCCGGCGCCTGCGTGCCGCCCGCAACCAGACGCCGATCCTGATGCTGACCGCCAAAGACGCGGTCTCCGACACGGTCCGCGGTCTCGATGCCGGCGCCGATGACTACCTCACCAAGCCGTTTTCCTTCGAAGTGCTGCTGGCGCGCCTCCGGGCCGTGAGCCGCCGCGGCGTGATTCCGCAGCCGGTATGCCTCGAAGTGGCCGACCTGAAACTCGATCCCGCAACCCGCGAAGTCACGCGCGAAGGCCGCCGGCTCAACCTCACACCGCGGGAATACAACCTGCTCGAACTGCTGATGCGCCACCACCGCCGCGTGGTGAGCCGCGAAACCATCCTCGAATCGGTCTGGGGCTACGATTCCGATGTCAATGAGAATACGCTCGAAGCGTTCGTCCGGCTGCTGCGCCTGAAGGTGGATACGCGCGAGCCGAAGCTGATCCACACGGTGCGGGGCGTGGGTTACATGGTGCGCGAGCCGGCGGCATGACCGTCCCGATCCGCTACCGCCTGACCGCGTGGTACGCGCTGGTGCTTTTCGGCGCCCTCGCGCTGTTCAGCGGCCTGATCTGGTTTTCGCTGCGTTCCAGCCTGCTGCGCGAGCTGGATCGGGAGCTCGAAAACCGCGCCGCGCAGTTCGAAGCCTATACGATTCACGAAACCGCGGAGGGCCAGACAGCCGAACAGCTCAAGGACGAACTGGAAGAATTCTGCGAAGCCCTCCCGCCGCAAAGCACGCTGCGGCTTCACGGATCGAACGGCTTCGAATTCGAGCACGCGCCGGAAGGCGACGTGCGGTCCGGCGGCTATCGCGAGCTGCGCCGCCAGTTCCGTGTCGGTGCCGATACGTTCGACCTTGAACTGCGATCGTCGCTGCGGCCGATCCATCGCACGCTCGAACTGCTTGAGATTCTTCTGCTGAGCCTCGTGCCGGCCGTCATTCTAATCGCGTCGCTCGGCGGCGCGTGGCTGAGCCGCCGCGCCCTGAAACCGGTGGACGACGTCACCAGCGCCGCGCGCGCCACCGGAATCGACGATCTCTGCCACCGGCTTCCGGTTCCCCGTACCGGCGACGAACTCGAGCGCCTCACCGAGGTCTGGAACTCGATGCTCGAGCGCCTCGAATCGGCCGTGAAAACCCTCTCGCAGTTTGCCGCCGACGCTTCGCACGAGTTGCGCACGCCGCTCTCGGTGATTCGCACCAGCGCCGAACTGGCGCTGCGCCGCGCACGCACGCCCGAGGCTTACCGCGAGTCGCTCGTCGAAATCTCGGCCGAAGCCGAGCGCATAACGCAGCTCGTGGAGGATCTCCTTCTGCTGGCCCGAACCGACGCCCAGGCGGCGGAAATGCCGAAGGCGCCGCTCGATCTCAACGCCCTGCTCGATGAGACGGTGGAGCAGATCCGCAGTCTGGCCGGGGCGCGCGGGATCACGATCCGAACCGCCGGAAGCCCGGCCGTCGTTTCCGCCGACGCCGCGGCGCTGCGGCGCGTTCTCCTCGTGCTGCTCGACAACGCCATCAAGTATTCACCTCCCGATTCGACCGTGACCGGTTCGATCGTTCGCGCGGACGGCTGGGTCACGGTTTCGATCGAGGATCAGGGCCCCGGCATCAGCGCAGCCGACCAGCCGCATATCTTCAAGCGGTTCTATCAGGCGGACCGGGCGCGGCGGGACGGCGGGTTCGGCCTCGGACTGTCTCTCGCGCAGAGCATCGCGCGCGCCCACGGAACCACCATCGAACTGTCGAGCGAGGAGGGCGCGGGTTCGAAGTTCTCTTTCCGGCTGCCGCTCTCGGACACGCTTCCCGCCGCGCCCGAACTGCATCTCGAGATGCAGTCAAGTCCAAAGGTTACAAAGACTTAACCTTTTCCCTGGTAACGTTCACAGGTGGAGACGCATCCTTCGGATTGGAGGCATCAAGCTTATGAGACGTTTCTCCGCAATACTGCTGATGGCCGGTCTCGGCATCGTCGCTTCCGTGGAGGCTCTGGCGCAAGCTCCGCCGCCGATGCCCCCGCCTTCGTTCACCATGCAGCAACTGGAGGGGCTGGTCGCGCCCATCGCCCTCTACCCGGACCCGCTGCTTGCGCAGGTTCTGACTGCCTCAACCTTCTCGTATCAGATTCCGGACGCCGCGGGCTGGTCCCGCGCCCACAGCTACATCACGGGCGACGCGCTGGCCCGTGCCATCGCCGAAGACAATCTGCCCTGGGACCCCAGCGTGATCGCGCTCCTGCCGTTCCCGTCCGTGATCGACCGCATGGCCGGCGATATGGCCTGGACCTCGCAGCTCGGCAACGCCGTTCTCGCCGACCGCGCCGCCGTGATGGACGCCGTGCAGGATCAGCGGCAGAAGGCGCTGAACTACGGCTATCTGAAGACCGGCCCGCAGTATCGCGTGGTTCCGACGCCGGGCGCGATTGAAATCCTCCCGGTGAACCCCGGCATCATCTTCGTTCCTTATTACGATCCGATGGTGGTGTACTATCGTCCGCGGCCGGGCTTCTTCATCGGCGGCGCCATCACGTTCGGTCCGCAGATTTTCATCGGCGCTGCTTTCGCGCCGTGGGGGTGGGGCTCCATCAGCTTCGCCTGGGGCGCCCACAACATCATCGTCAACAACCGGCCGTGGGGCCGTGTGTGGGGGAATCGCGAAGTGTATGTGCATCCCTATCCGGGACCGCCGCGCCCCGTCCGTCCCGCGCCTCGCGTGGAGCGCCACGAAATGCGCGAATGGCGTGAGCCCGCGCGTGGCGGAGGGCGCGAAGAGCGCCGCGAAGAACGCCATTAGCTGAAGTACACGCGCCTTTCAGAGACTGTGTGAGAACTGCGCTCAGGGCCTTTGCTCCTAAGTAGCCGCTGAGGAAAACCGGGACAGACTCCTTTTTCGCGTTACAAAACTTCTGCGTGAGAGCCGGGACGGCGCGAAAAAGGTTGTCTGTACCGGGTTTTCCGGACCACGCTCGCAGCCGAATATCCGTAAACCGGAGTTCTCACACAGACTCTTCAGGCGCGTTTACAGCTGGCTCAGTTCAATTCCGTTGAAGAAGTAAGCCAGTTCCTGCGCGGCTGTCTCGGGCGCATCCGATCCATGGATCGCGTTGCGCTCGATGCTCTCCGCGTACAGTTTCCGGATGGTCCCCTCGGCGGCGTTGGCTGGATTGGTCGCGCCCATCACTTCCCGCAGTTTCTTCACCGCGTCTTCCCGCTCGAGAGCCATGACGATGACCGGCCCTTCGGTCATGAACGTCACGAGGCTCCTGAAGAACGGCCGCTCGCGGTGCACCGCGTAGAATCCCTCCGCCTGCGCCAGGCTCAGCTTCACCATGCGCAAGGCCACGATCCGGAAGCCATTGGCTTCGAGATGGGAAAGGATCTTTCCTGCCTTGCCGGTTGAAACTGCGTCCGGTTTGATGATCGAAAACGTTTTCTGTAGGTCGCTCATTTGTTTATTTCGTCAATCCCAGTCTCATCGCGACTTTCTCGCCGATCTGCGCGGGCGAGTCGCACACGGTGATGCCCGCCTGCTTCATGGCCTTGATCTTGTCGGAAGCCGCACCCGAGCCGCCCGAAATGATCGCGCCCGCGTGGCCCATGCGGCGTCCGGGAGGCGCGGTCTGGCCGGCGATGAATCCGACCACCGGCTTTTTCACATGCTCTTTCACGTAAGCCGCGGCGCGCTCTTCGGCATCGCCGCCGATTTCGCCGATCATCACGATGGCGTGCGTATCCGGATCTTCGTTAAAAAGCTTCAGCGCATCGGTATGGGTCGTCCCGATGATCGGATCGCCGCCGATCCCGATGCAGGTCGATTGGCCGATGCCGAGCTTCGTCAACTGTCCCACCGCTTCATAAGTCAGAGTGCCCGAGCGCGAAACCACGCCGACATGGCCTTCGAGATGAATATGGCCGGGCATGATCCCGATCTTGCATTTGCCGGGCGAAATCACGCCGGGGCAGTTCGGGCCGATCAGCCGCGAGTTCTTCGTCTTGAGGAACGCCCAGGCCTTCACCATGTCGTTCGCCGGAATGCCTTCCGTGATGCAGACGATCAGCGCGATGCCGGCATCGGCCGCTTCCATGATGGCGTCCGCGGCAAACGGCGGCGGAACGAAGATCACGGTCGCGTTCGCGCCGGTGTCCTTTGCAGCCTTCGCCACCGTATCGAACACCGGGCGATCGAGATGCTTCGTGCCGCCCTTGTTCGGCGTCACCCCGCCCACCACGTTCGTGCCGTAGGCAATCGCCTGCGTGGCGTGAAACGTGCCTTCCTTGCCGGTGAAGCCCTGCACGATCAGGCGGGTATCTTTTCCAACGAGGACGCTCACTTCGCACCCCCGGCCAGCGCCACAACTTTCTCGGCCGCGTCCTTCATGCCATCCGCCACCGTGAAGTTGAAGCCCGATTCTTCGAGCACCTGACGTCCCAGTTCCACGTTCGTTCCTTCCATGCGAATCACAATCGGCAGGCCGATGCCGAGGTCGCGCGCCGCCGCCACCACGCCGTTGGCGAGCGTGTCGCAGCGCAGGATGCCGCCGAAGATATTGATGAGCACCGCTTTCACCGCCGGGTCGGAAAGCAGGATGCGGAACGCGTTCTTCACCTGCTCGGCGTTCGCGCCGCCGCCCACATCGAGGAAGTTCGCCGGCGCTCCGCCCGCGTACTTGATGATGTCCATCGTCGCCATGGCGAGGCCCGCGCCGTTCACCATGCATGCGATGTTTCCATCCAGCTTGATGTAGTTCAGGTTGTACTTCGAAGCTTCCACTTCGAGCGGATCTTCTTCGTTCAGATCGCGGAATTCCATCAGGTCCCGGTGACGGAACATCGCGTTGTCGTCAAGATTGATTTTCGCGTCGAGCGCGTACACCCGGTTGTCCGTCGTGATCATGAACGGATTGATCTCGGCGAGCGACGCATCCATTTCAATGCAGCATTTCGCGAGGGCAATCATCGCCTGCACCGCGGCGTTGATCGCCGGCCCGGGCACGCCGATTCCGAACGCCAGCTTGCGCGCCTGGTAGGGCATCAGGCCGAGACCGGGATCGATGAACTCCTTGAGGATCGCGTTCGGATCTTTCGCCGCGACTTCCTCGATCTCCATGCCGCCCGAAGCGGATGCCATGAAGACGATCTTTCCCGCGGCGCGGTCCAGCACCAGCCCGAGGTACATTTCCTTGTCGATGGGCAGCGCCTCTTCGATGAGCAGGCGCTTCACGGCGCGCCCCTCGGGCCCGGTCTGGTGCGTCACCAGCGTCATGCCGAGCATCTTCTCGGCAAGCGCCGCGGCTTCCAGTTCGTTTTTCGCGACTTTGACGCCGCCGCCCTTGCCGCGTCCGCCCGCATGAATCTGGGCTTTTACCACCACCATCCCGCCGAGTTCCTTGGCTGCAGACTCGGCTTCGGGGACCGTGAACGCCACCTGCCCGCGAGGCACGGGCACATTGTATTTGGCCAGAATCGACTTGGCCTGATACTCGTGAATTTTCATGTTGGGGATTCCTGACGGCTATGCTTGAAACTGGCGCAACAAAATTCCAACTCTAACATGAACCTTGATTTGCTCCATGCCGTTGTAGAAGGCCGTTCGCTCACCGAAGAACAGGCCGAAGCCGCCATGCGGGCGCTGCTCGCGGGGGAGTCGACGCCCGTCCTCACGGCCGCGTTTCTCACTGCCCTGCGCATGAACGGCGAGACCGTCGATGAACTCACCGGCTTCGCCCGCGCCATGCGCGCCGCCGCCACGCCGGTTCCCATCCGGCCCGAGTTCCGCCCCCTGCTCGATACCTGCGGCACCGGCGGCACCGGCACCTCGAGCTTCAACATTTCGACGGTCGCGGCTTTCGTCGTGGCAGGCGCCGGTGTGCGGGTGGCCAAGCACGGCAACCGTTCCATTTCGAGCAAGTGCGGCAGCGCCGACGTGCTCGAAGCCCTCGGCGTGAAGACCCGCATCGAACCCGCCATGGCGGCGCGGGCTATAGAAGAGGTAGGAATCGGGTTCCTCTTTGCCCCGACCTTCCATCAGTCGACGCGCCACGTCCAGCCCGTCCGTCTCGAACTGAAGATTCGCAGCGCGTTCAACTATCTCGGGCCCCTGACCAATCCCGCCGGAGCGGAAATGCAGGTCGCGGGCACGTGGTCGGACGATGCGGCGCAGAAAATCGCCGGCGCTCTGGTGCGCCTCGGCTTGCAGCGCGGCTATACGGTGCACGGCTCGGACGGACTCGGCGAATTGACCATCACCGGACCATCGACGGTATTTTCCATTCGGGACGGCGCCATCGAAAAACAAACCCTCCATCCCGAAGATTTCGGTTTCGCGCCGCGGCCGTTCGACGCCATCCGCGGCGGTGACGCCGAGCGCAACAAAGCCATCGCCGAATCGATCCTGCGCGGAGAACCCGGCGCGCCGCGCGAAATCGTGCTGATGAATGCCGCGCTCGCGCTCTTCACCGCGGGCAAAGGCTCAGATCTGAAAGAAAGCGCGAAAATCGCCGCTGAGTCGATCGATTCCGGCGCGGCCCAGCGCAAGCTCACGCAACTGAAGGATCTGGTGTCGCAGGAATAAATGTACACGCGCCTTCAGAGACTGTGTGAGAACTGCGCTCAGGGCCTTTGCTCGTGAGTAACCGCTGAGGAAAACCGGGACAGACTCCTTTTTCGCGTTACAAAACTTCTGCGTGAGACCCAGGACGGCGCGAAAAGGTTGTCTGTACCACGGCCGTCCGGTTAAAACTCCAGTAGATTCAGCTGGTTGGAGTTCGGGCTGGTCAGATGGCATGTAGCGCCGTGCTCGAAGGCCTGCAAAATCGGGCTTTTTTCGAAAAGGCTGACGCTGAGAACCTGCAGGAAAGTGT
>DASPQQ010000348.1:0-4251 GCA_035624885.1 Bryobacteraceae bacterium
GGTCATTGTGGCGGCAAAGGCCAGCGTGAAGAGTAAGTACCGCATAGAGGCTGCTATATACGGTAATACACTTGAACCGGGTATGCGAAGACTGGGTGGCATCGAGGCCGGCGGAACAAAGTTCGTTTGTGCGGTGGGAACGGGACCAGGCGACCTCGTCCGCACCGTGCTCCCGACCGGCCGGCCGGAGGAGACCGTCGGCCAGGCGATCGAGTGGTTTCGCGCGCAGGGCGAGCTCGAGGCCGTGGGCATCGCTTCGTTCGGGCCGGTCGAAATCGATCCCGCATCTCCGCAGTGGGGCTACATTACCTCGAGCCCCAAACCCGGCTGGCGCGATTTCGATTTCGCAGGCGCCGTGCAGGCCGCCCTCGGTGTGCCGGTCGCCTTCGATACGGACGTGAACGCCGCGCTGCGCGCCGAGGCGCGCTGGGGCGCCGCTCGCGACGTATTGAGCTGCATCTACCTGACCGTCGGAACCGGCATCGGCGGCGGAGCCTTCGCCTGCGGCCAGATGCTGAACGGAGTCTCTCACCCGGAAATGGGTCATATCCGCGTGCCGCACGATCGTGCCGCCGACCCCTTCGAGGGCTGCTGCCCGTTTCACGGCAACTGCCTCGAAGGACTGGCCTCGGGACCCGCCATCGCCGCGCGCTGGGGCATGCGCGGCGAGGCTCTGCCGGACGATCATCCCGCCTGGGCGCTCGAAGCCGAATATCTGGCGCACGGCCTTGCTTCCCTGAGTTGCATCCTTTCCCCGGACCGCATTCTGCTCGGTGGCGGCGTGATGCAGCGCAGGCATCTGTTTCCGCGCATTCGCACGCGCGTCTGCGAACTGCTGGCGGGCTACGTCAGGATGCCTGGGATCCTGCCTCCGGCGCTCGGCCCGGACGCCGGCATCCTCGGCGCCATTTCACTCGCGAAACGCTAGCAGGCTGCTGAAAAAACGGGACAGACAGGACTGGGCAGCCTTTTTCGCCGGAGCGCCTCACTGAAAACACGCGATTTCGCATGGCGAAAAAGGTGCCAGTTTAGTCTGTCCCGGTGTTTTTTCAGCAGCCTGCTAGGGGCGTGTCTCTCACTGGCGGAACGCCAACGGCGTTCCTTTCCGCACCAGTCCGCTCAGCTCCATCGCATCCCAGTTGGTGAGCCGGATGCAGCCTTTCTTTTCCGGCTGGCCGATGCGGCTCGGGTCCGGCGTGCCCTGAATCCCGTAGTGCAGCCGGTCGAGCCCGATCCACACACTGCCCGTGGGACTGTGCGGACCCGGCGCAATTTTTGCCTGCGCGTCGAGACTCGTGCCGTTCCAGAAGCGGGTCGGATTGTAGTAAAAGGTGGGCGTGAACTCGACGTGTCCCACTGACCACTCACCCGGCGGGTAGGGATCTTCCTCGCTTCCCATCGTGGCCGGATACTGCGCGATCACGTGACCGAGCGCGGTAAACAGGGTCACACTGCGATTGGCTCTGGAAAGGATGATCTGGTGCGCCATCAGCAGCGGCACATCCCTCTGAATATGCGGCACCAGAATGCGCTGGCCGGCCTTGTGGAAGTCGGCGCCCGGGTTCAGCGCCCCGAGCAGCGCCGGGCTGAGGTGAAACATCTCGCCGAGTTCCTGCTCGGGCGATTCGTAAGTCATCCATTTCATGCGCGCCATCTCGGCGATGGTCAGCGGCGTCTTCTGAAACGGGCCCCTCACGTCTTCCGGGCGCAGCGTGTACTCGATCAGGACGCGTTCCGAATCTCTATCGAGAGACTGCCAGGTCGAGGCGTCCACCGTGCCGGTCATCGCGAGTTTGTGAGCGGACTGATAACCGAAGATCGCGATCCGCAGGTTCGGATTGTAGCTGCCCGTGATCTCGGCGGGAGAAAAGTGCGCGCGATCGAGCAGAATCTGCGCCCGTACGACCGCCGCTCCCGTGCAGTTCGGCCCGACGGAATCCCGCGTGGCCGGGTTGTTGATCGCGGCCGGATCCAGCGCGGCATAGAGAAAACCGGAAGCCAGAAAAGCGAGCGCAGCCGTTTTCATAAGGTCCGCCGCTTCCATTGTCCGATAGACTCGATTTAAGTTGGGCTACCGGCACACCATCGGCAACGTGGTTCATCGTTTCGAGGATCTGAAAACCCTCCTCGCCAAAGCCACGCCCGCGCGCTCGGGAGATGAACTGGCGGGTCTGGCGGCCCACTCGGCCGAAGAGCGCGTCGCAGCACAGATGGCGCTGTCGGATCTGCCGCTCAGGACATTCCTGAGCGAACCGGTAATCCCCTGGGAAACCGACGAGGTCACGCGGCTGATCGCCGACTCGCACGATCCCGAGGCGTTCGCCCCGGTCTCGCATCTGACCGTCGGCGACTTCCGCGACTGGCTGCTGGCGGCCGATGAAGTCGCGCCGCTCGCGCCCGGCCTCACGCCCGAGATGGTCGCCGCCGTCTCCAAGATCATGCGGCTCCAGGATCTGATGATCGTCGCGGCGAAGATCCGCGTGGTGACGCGCTTCCGCACCACCGTCGGCCTGCCCGGAAGGCTCTCGACCCGTTTGCAGCCCAATCATCCCGCGGACGATCCGGTCGGCATCGCGGCCAGCATTCTCGATGGCCTGCTGCTCGGAAGCGGCGACGCCGTCATCGGCATCAATCCGGCAACCGACAGCGTGCAATCCACCATCGGCCTGCTGGAGCTGATCGACAAAGTCCGGCTGAAGTACTCGATTCCGGTGCAGAGCTGCGTGCTGGCGCACGTGATTACCCAGATGGAAGCGATGCGCCATGGAGCTCCGGTGGATCTGGTCTTCCAGTCGATCGCCGGAACGGAAAAGGCCAACGCGTCGTTCGGAGTCACGCTCGCGCTGCTCGATGAAGCCCATGCCATGGCGCGCGAACTCGGGCGGGGCGAGAACATCATGTATTTCGAGACCGGTCAGGGCAGCGCGCTTTCGGCCGACGCCCATTGCGGCGTGGATCAGCAGACCTGCGAAGCGCGCGCCTACGCGGTGGCCCGCCGCTACCGGCCGATGTTGGTGAATACCGTCGTCGGATTTATCGGACCGGAATATCTGGCAGACGGCAAGGAAATCATCCGAGCCGGCCTCGAAGACCATTTCTGCGGGAAGTTGCTCGGATTGCCGATGGGCTGCGACGTGTGTTACACCAACCACGCCGACGCCGATCAGGACGACATGGATTCGCTGCTGATGTTACTCGGCGCGGCGGGCGTGAATTACATCATGGGCGTGCCGGGAGCCGACGATGTGATGCTGAACTATCAGAGCACCTCGTTTCACGATGCTCTCGCCCTGCGCTCGCTCCTGAAGCTCCGCCCGGCGCCGGAATTCGAAGCCTGGCTTGAACACGGCCTGCCGCTTCTTCCGCGCTCTCCCCAATTACTGGCGCAATGACCGGACTGCGCCAGTTTACTCCTGCACGCGTCGGACTGGGCCGCGCCGGCAACAGCCTGCCGACACGCGAACTGCTCGCATTTCAGCTGGCTCACGCACGCGCCCGCGACGCTGTATATTGCCCCCTCGATATCGGTTCGCTCGGCTTCGACGCTGTGCACGCGCAAAGCGCCGCAGGAAACCGTGCCGAATACCTTCGCCGTCCCGATCTCGGCCGCCGGCTCAGCGAGCGGTCGCGCATGGAACTCGCGGGCATCGCCGGTCCGTTCGATGTGGTGTTCGTCGTGGCTGACGGACTCTCTGCCCTCGCGGTTCACCGCCATGCAGCAGCATTGCTCAGGGAGATCCTGCCGATGCTGAATGGCTGGAAGATTGCGCCGATCGTCGTAGTAGAACAGGGCCGGGTTGCGATCGCGGATGAGATCGGCGCCATCCTTCAGGCCTCGTTATCGGTAATCCTCATCGGAGAACGGCCCGGGCTCACGTGTGCGGACAGTCTCGGCATCTACATGACATGGTCGCCAAAGCCGGGACGTACCGATGCGGAACGCAACTGCATTTCGAACATTCACGAAGCGGGACTCAGCACCGGCGCGGCCGCATCCCTTCTCTTTATGCTGATGAGCCAGGCACGCGTCAGGCGGCTTTCCGGCCTCGGTCTCCAGGGGCTCTACCCCCCATGTCGTTAACAAGTCAATCTGTCCGCTCGGATTAACAAGTGATCTGTCCGCTTTTGGGTTTTCAGGCGGCGCGAGCCGCCTGGGTTTTGGTTTTGGGGAGTGCGGCCGTCGCCGCCGTCGCGGTGGGAAAGTGGGAAGCGCGCTTTTGGCTTTCCACTTTTCCACGGCGTTCCCCGCCT
>DASPQQ010000349.1:0-18203 GCA_035624885.1 Bryobacteraceae bacterium
TATCTGCTGGTTCACTCCGGCAACTGGGGTCCGCCGGAGCGGAATTTCAGGGGCGACTACGAGCTCGCCGTCCAGTCGATCCGGGACAGCGAGTCGCCGATGCAAAGCGTCGCCGTGATTGCGAAGACCGGCAGCGCGCCGTCAGCCGATGAATTGCCCGCGCCCGAGGCAGTCTTCTCGACGCTCGCGGAGTTTGACGAGGCGGTGAACAGGCTGCTCGTGGAATGGCTCGACTCGATCGTGGCCGAAAAGCCGTCGGCAGCCGCAGCCCGATGACGGTAACGCTGCGGCCGGAACAGCCATCGGACGAAGCTTTCCTCCGCAACCTCGTTCTCGAAACGGTCGCGATCGAGCTCGGCGCCGAGGCGTGGCCGGAGCCGATGCGCAGCGATCTGCTGCGGATGCAGTATGCGGCACGGCGCCATGCGCGTCTCGAGGCGGGTCAGAGCTTTATCGTGCAGGCTGGCGACGCCGCTTCGGGCTGGGTTGTGCTTGCGCCCATGGACGATGGGGTGCACCTGGTCGAGATCATGATCCTGCCCGCGCTGCGAGGCAAGGGAATCGGTTCCGCGGCGATACACGAGATCTTCTCGAAGGCCACGGGACCGGTTCGCCTGACGGTGAACCGGATGAACCACGGGGCGATTCGTTTGTACGAGCGGCTCGGCTTCCGCCGCACCGGCGAGGACGAGGTCCGGTTTTTTATGGAACGCCCGCCGAGCGCCTGAGCCTCAGCGTTTCGAGGTCATTGTAGAGCGGTCTCACCAGGCGCTCGGCGGCTTTGCGCGCCTCGGGGGCAATCCCGCTTCGTTTGCACTCTTCGTCCGGCTGGAAGCGCGATTTCGGATGCTTGGCATGAAATTGCGCCACGGTCTTCATGGCGCCGATCTCTGCCTCCGCGAGCCGTATCCCAAAGTGCGCTGCCACTTCGCCCCACACGCCATCCGGCAGTTGCACGTAATTCAGAGGCAGACCGGATTGCCGGAGTTCGTGCACCGCCGTTTCGCAGAGTCTCGCCAGCACTCGTGCGCGGTACTCGGCGTCCGTCATCGCCAGCACCTCGCCGGCGGGAAGGTCCAGACCGCCGCGCCCGATCACGCCACGCATCATGGCCGCGGAGGGATCGTTCATGTGCGAGGCGAGAACTTCCACCGGGTCCCGATAAACAAAGATCCAGGGAACATCCGGATAAGCTTGGCGGACAAGCGGGAGGTGAAGCGTCGTGGAGCTGTCGAATTTGATGAAATAACGGGACTCGCGTCCGGTGCGGCGATGTCCGAGCGCGCTCACCATCCAGCGCAGCCAGTCCATGCGCCCCGCTTTCGCGATCCCGTCCAGAGGCCCGGCCTCGGACACAACCAGATGATCCGGCAACGCCGCGAGCATGCGCGACACCAGAGTCGATCCACAGCGCGACATGTGGAAGATCAATCCGGATGGCTCGAGCCCCGGACTCTCCGCGTGCCACCGGCCGAGTGCATCGATGCCGGTGCGGTGCGTAAACAACCGGTTGAAGGGCGTACCGATCACGCGGTCGATCGTGTTGTCGTAGAAAGGATCGGTGAGCGGAGTCTCGCCCAGCCAGCACCAGGAAATGACGGGCCCGCTTGCCGTCCACTCGATCTGAGCCGGAACCCAGCCCGCGAGGTTCATGCGAGCGTCCACCGTTCCAGCCAGCGGCGCCGATTCTGGTTCGCGATGCGGGAAAGATCGGTCTCATCGAAGATCAACCCCCGGTCGCGAGCCAGGGCGATGACAAGAGAGAACAGCTCCGCATCCGACCGGCATTCGAGCAGCCGCTCCCGCAGGACGGGTTCCGACACAACCATTGCGCGAAACCGCTCGAAATCCGCCTTCGAATCCATCGGCGTCCCAAACCAGTAGATCACCCCGCGGCCCGCTGCGCGTCAATTCCTGTCATGCTGAAGCCATGTCCTCTCTGAACCGCCGCGAATTCCTGGCCGCCGCCGGCTTCGCCGCCGCGCCTTTGTTCGCCCAACGAAAGCCCCAGCGCCTGGTGGTCCTGATGATCGACGGCTTCGGCGTCGAGTACATGGACCGGAGCTCCATGCCGACACTCACCCGCTGGCGCGAACACGGCATCTTCCGGCGCGTGGAGGACACGATGCCGTCCGTCACCAACACCAACACGACGTCCATCTGCTGCGGCGTCTGGCCGAGCGAACACGGCATCACCGGCAATTCGTACTTCAATGAACGGACCGGGCGTGAAGAGTACATGGAAACGGCGGACCTCGTGCTCGCGCCGACACTTTTCGAGCGGGCGCAGAAATACGGCGTGGCATCGGCTCTGCTGTCGTCGAAAATCAAGACAACCACGCTGCTCTCGGCCGGAGCCGGGACCATCATGTCGGCGGAGAAGCCGGGCCCGGAATGGGTAGAGCGGCTGGGCAAAGCCCCCGATATCTACAGCCGCGAAATCAATTACTGGCTGATGACGGCCGCCATCGATCTTCTGAAAACCCGGCCCGAGATCCGTTGCCTGTATATCCACACCACGGATTACCCCATGCACACCTGGGCGCCCGAGGCTTCCGAATCGAAGGAGCATCTCGCGCGCCTCGACGAGTTGTTTGCCGAAGCGGCGCAGGCCGCGCCCGACGCCGCGTTCTGTCTGACCGCCGATCACGGCATGAATCACAAGAGCCGCTGCCTGGATCTCGCAAAAGCCTGCGCCAATCGCGGCACTCCGATCCGGATCGCCATCTCGGTCGATCGCGACAAATACCTGAAGCACCACAGCGGCTATGGGGGCGTTTCCTGGGTCTATTGCAACAGCCCGCGCGAGATCGATCGCGTCGCGCAAACCCTCACCGGCCTCGCGGGCGTCGAGTCGGTGCTGACGCGCAGCGAAGCGGTGCAGCGTTTCCACCTCATGGGTTCGCGCATCGGCGATCTGGCCGTACTCGGGGACCGCGACACGGTCTTCGGCGATCTCGATGCGGAGTCAGAGCAGCTCGCCGCCGGCTACCGTGCCCACGGTTCGCTGCACGAAGTCGGTGTCCCGCTGGCGATTTACAACTGCGAAACGAAGCTCACGGCCGAACAGTTTCAGTACAACCGCGATCTGGTTCGCTGGGCGTACGCGTAAGGCTCGGCAAAGCGCAGCAGCTGCACGATCTGGGTTTCGGTCCTGCCCACCAGCCTGCTCCACAGGGTAGCGGGCGCGGTGTCGAACGCGAGGCTTTCGCTGCGATCGAAAACGTACCAGCCTTTCAGGCGCATCTCGTTATCGAGCTGGCGCGGGCCCCATCCGCAGTAGCCCAGATAGACGCGCAGCCCTCCCGGGTTCGCCGGTTCGCCCAGCGCTTTCTCGAGAGCGCTCTTCGCCGCCACGAGGTAAATGCCGCCGAAAACCTCCTCGGCGCCCTCCGGCTTGTGGGCCGAGCGAGCCACGGCCATAACTGTATCCAGTTCGACCGGTCCGCCGACATAAACGGTGTCGGTGTGTTTCGCCGAGCCCGGAATCCCGCGTAACGCGCGGGAGATGGGAATGTCGGTGGGCCGGTTCAGCACCAGGCCGACCGCGCCGCTTGCGTCATAACGGACCAGCAGGACCACGGTCTGCGCGAACAACGGATCGCGGGTTTCGCGCGGCGCCACCAGCATCTTGCCGCGCGCGAGGTCTTCGGGCCGCTGCGATTGGGCAGCCGCGAGACCAGCCGAGGTCAGGGCGATCCAGCCGCAAACCAGCACGCGAAACGACATCGAAAGCGACCTGCGCTTCCAGAGTGACAGCGCGAGGCAGGCCGCGTCAACCATGCCGCGCGGGTCAGTTGTGGACAGGCAGAATCGCCGCGTTGCTCGACTGCCCCGCCTCGGAAACGACCAGCGGCAGATCCCCGTTGGGCGTGTTGCCCGGCACCTGGAAATTGATCTGATACAGGCCGGCATCGCCGGGAGTCAGGCCGGAGAAATAAATCGGAATGTTCACTCCGTTCAGGGTCAGGGTTGGCGTGGCCAGGGGAATCGAAAACGGACTGGCGGGCGTTGCGGCGCCGTCCGCAATCGCGTTGCTGGTCAGTCCCATCCCGGAGAGGTAAATCACGAGATACTCTCCCGGGACGGCGGGCGAGGAGTCTGAGACCAGCGAGTAATCGGCGTGCTGCGCGATGATCTCGCCGCTCGGGAAAGCGGCGATCCCCGGCGTTGCGGCAGCCACCTGAATCCAGTTGGGGAAGCTCAGCGCGCCACTGTTGTTGACGATCACGGGATATGTCATGCCCGCGGTGAGCTCGCGCGGCAACTGCGCGTTGATCTGGCCGGGGCTTGTGTAAAACAACGGCGCGGCATAACCGCCAATGATCACGGACGTTGTGCCAAGTGTCGACGGCAGCGGCAGGCTGGTCGCCTGCGAGGTGGAAGAACTGAGATTCGATCCGTAGATCTGCAGGATGGCGCCCTGGCCGACCGGTCCGCCCGGCAGCGGGTTGAAGACGTTGAGCGTGCCGCCGGGATTCAGCGTGGGAGCCGAGTTGGGAACCACCTGGCCGCTGACCGTTGCCGCAGCGGAGGCGAGGTTCGGCGCGGTCACGGTCGCGGTGACGGACATTTGTCCCGAGACCGCGTTGGGGATCCACGTGGCGGAGTAGAGGCCATGGGTGGCGTCGGTCAGATTGAGCGTCAGGGCCGGGTCGCCATTCGAGAAGGTGGCGACCACCTGCGCGTTTGCTGCCGGCGCTCCGCAGTTGTTGACCGTAATGACGGACACCGTGACCGGCCAGAAGGCCGCCTGCACGAAACTGTTCATGAGCGCGGTTTGCGTTGCCGCAATCTGCGTGGCGGAACAGGCGGCGTGCGGGATGCGCAGGGCCGCCGAGCTGCCGGGTTCGACAATCATCGTGACATTCACGCTGCGCACGGCGGCGGGGAATTGATAGCTGACGCTGCCGGTGTAGATGCCGGCCGGCAGCGTGCCTGGATTCACCGAGACGGAGGAGATCGCTTCTGACGCGCTCGAGGAAGAAGAACCTGTGCCGGGCGACACACTGAGCCACGCAGCGCTGGTTGAAGCGGAGTAACTGACCGCGCTGCCGGACGTGCTGAAGACCGCGACGTTTTGCGATGGCGGCGCCGATCCTCCCGCGGCTGTCTCGAAGACAAGTCCGGCAGGCTGGAGGACAGGAACAGGCTGGGTTGTTGTGGGAAGCACGTTCAGCACGACCAGGTAATTCAGAGGAGAATTGATGACGCCGACGGCGGAGACCTGAATCGTGCCGTAGTAGGTTTGCGCCGCGGTCAGGCCGGCGGGGTTCACGCTGAAGCTGATGGTGCCAGGGCCGGAACTCGTCGCGAGGCCGCTCGTAGTGTTCTGATTCAATTGCAGCCAGGAAGCGCCGGACTGGACCGAAGCCGTCCAGTTCACCGGCACGTTGCCGGTGGTTCCGACTTCAAAGGAACCGATGTTGTTGAGCGGCGTGCTTCCCGCCGTCAACTGGAATTGCGCACCGGGGGCGCTCAGGGTGAGGGCGCCGGACTGCGCGATCTGCAGCGTGACGGGAATGGTGAGGGTTCCGCCGGAGGATTCGATCGTGACGCTCGTGCGATAGAAACCGCGGCCGAGGCCGGACGGGCTGGCGGTGAAAGTCATTTGCGCCGCCGGACCGGCGGGAACCGAAGCGGGAGCACCGGTGACGGTGAGCCAGGAATCGGCGGCCGAAACCGAGCTGATGATCGCCGCCCCTCCTCCGATGTTCTGAATGGTGACCTGCTGCGAGATGGGTGCAGTCGAGGACTCCGAGGTCGAGAAAGAGACGACGTTATTGGTGAAGGCGAGCTGCGGCGGCGGCGCGGTCACCATGAGAGAGACGGCAACGTTCTGCGACTGGCCGGCGCATGGACTGGGCGCAACACAGGTGACGACGATCTGGGCAGCGAGCGGGACTGACGACGCTCCGATACTCATGGCGCTCGGGTCGAGACCGGCGCTGATGCTGCCGGGTGTGGTGGCGCCCGCGGCGAGATCGAGCCAGGAAACGGCCGGCGTGACGACAGCGGTGTAATTCAGTTGCTGCTGGACCGCGCTCGATTGCACCGTGACGATTCCCGGCCCGGGCAGACCCCCGGCGCCTTCGGCCAGAGTGAAGGAAAGCGAACCGGTGGAGAGGATGAGACCGGGAGTTGTCGAGGGTGCGATCACGATCTGCGCCTGAGCGGTGGTGGTCAATGGAGGCGTTTCGGCATCGCTCATGGTGATGGAAAAGCTGAAGGTGCCGCTCGTGGTGGGAATGCCGCTGATCTGTCCGTTGGCGAAGGTCAGGCCGGGCGGCAGCGAACCGTTCGTGATGGCGAATGTGTAGGGCGCCACGCCGCCGGAGCCGGACGGAATCTGCAAGGGATAATTCGCGCCCGCGATGCCGTTGGGGAAAGAGATGCCGGAAAGAGTCAGCGGCTGGGGCGCAATGGTGAGGCTGAAAACGGCGGCGAGCGTGGCGCCGGAGCTGTCCACGGCCTGCAAAGTGAATGCCCACGCGCCCGGATTCAGCGGAACGCCGGAAATGACCCCGGAGGAGCCATTGAGAGAAAGACCCGGCGGGAGCGTGCCGCCGATGAAGCTCCAGGTATAGGGCGGCGCTCCGCCTGTGCCAGTGAGCGCCTGGGAATAAGGCGTGCCCGCGGTACCGCCGGCCAGCGCGCCGCCGCCGAGAGAAAGCGGGCCCGGCGGACCGGTGACGGTCAGATTGAACGCGGAGGCTGTCGAGAAACCGTTCCCATCCGTCACGCGCACGCTGAAGTTATAGACGCCGACGGTGGATGGTGTTCCGGAAAGCAGTGCGCCGCTGAAGCTCAATCCGGCGGGCAGGCTTTGCGAAGAGAAACTGTAAGGCGCTGCGCCGCCGGCGGCGGTAAAGGTCTGCGCATAGGGCGCGGTTGTCGATGCGGCAGGCAGGACGGCGGGCGTCGTGAGGCCGAGAACCTGAAGGGTCACGGTAATGCTCTTCGTCGCCGGCGGATTTTCCGAATCCGCCACCTGGACAGAGAAGCTGTAATTACCGGGCGCGAGGGGGCTTCCGCCGAGGGCTCCGCTCGCCGCGTTCAGTGTGACGCCGGCGGGCAAACCGGCAGCCGACCACGCGTAAGGCGGCTGTCCACCCGTGGCTTTGAGGGCGCCCGCGACATACGAGCCGAAGGCGATTTCGCCCGGGTTCCCCGAACTCGAAATGGAAAGCGACGCGGCAATCGTCAGCGTGAACGACGCGGAGACGGTGACGTTTCCATCCGTCGCCTGTACCTGAAATTTGAATGTGCCGGCGCTGGTGGGAGTTCCCGTCAGCAACGCCCCGGAAAAACCGAGACCCGGCAGGGAACCGGTGAGCGAGAACGTATCGGTCCCGCTGCCGCCGGTTGCCGTGAAGCTCTCCGAATAAGCGGTTCCCACAACCGCCGCGGGCAATGGAGACGCGGTCGTGATTCCGAGGACCTCCACCGTTACGGACTGTGTTGCGGAAGCAGCGGCCGAATCGGTGACCTTCAGGGTGAAAGTGAAATTGCCCGCCGCCGGCGGAGTGCCGCTGAGCGCGCCGGTTTGCGCATTCAGCGTCAGGCCATTCGGCAGACTGGTTGCCGACCACTTGTAAGGCGGTGAGCCTCCGCTCGCCGTGAACGTGCCGGAAACGCTGCCGCCGAGGGCGATCTCGGCCACCTTCGCGGAACTGATGGAAAGCGGCGTGGGAAGGACGGGCGGCGGCGGGGGTGGAGCCAATACGATGAAATTCTCGGTTACCGGCGTGGCACTCGCATAGGTGGAGTTCCCGCCCTGCGACGCGGCGATCGAGCACGTGCCGCTCGCAACCAGAGTCACCTGCGTTCCCGCGACTGTGCAGATGCCGGCCGTCGTCGACGCGAATGTCACGGTCAGGCCGGAACTGGCGGTCGCGGTGAGAGAGAACGGCGCAGCGCCGAATTCCACGGCGCTCAACGGCGCGAACGTGATGGTCTGCGCCGTCGTGCCGACGCCCAGCAGAACCGTTGCGTTGCTGCTGGACTCGTTCGCCGTCACGAGATCGAGCAGTCCATCTCCGTTGAAGTCGGCCGCCGCGATCTGGATGGGAGCGCTTCCCACGGGATACGGACTCGTCGAAGCCGCGGTGAATCCGCCCGATCCGTTCCCGAGCAGCAGCGTTACATTGGAGGCGCCGGCGTTGGTGACGGCAAGGTCCTCAAAGCCATCGCCATTGAAATCTCCCACCACCAGGGAATACGTCGAGCTGCCTGTGGCAAACGGACTGCTGGCCGCGGCGGTGAATCCGCCCGATCCGTTCCCGAGCAGGACCGTGGCGTTGCTGGAACCATAATTGGCGGTGGCGATGTCCGGCTTGCCGTCGCCATTGAAGTCGCCCACCACAATCCAGGACGGCTCGTTTCCCGCGCTGAACGGGCTCCCGGCGGCCGCCGTGAATCCCCCGGAACCGTTCCCGAGCAAAACCGTGATGTTGTTGCTGCCGTAATTTGCAATCGCCAGATCGGGATTGCCGTCACCGTTGAAGTCTCCGCTCGCCAGGCTGGAAGGATTGGTCCCCGTCGCAACCGGGCTTCCCGTGGCGGGCGTGAATCCACCCGAGCCATTGCCAAGCAACACCGTCACCGTCGAGTCCCCGAAGTTGGCAACGGCAAGATCCTGAATCCCATCCGCGTTGAAGTCACTCACGGTAATTCCCGCCGGCTCGGATCCGGCCGCGATCGGACTGGCCGCGGTGGCCGTGAATCCGCCGGAGCCGTTCCCGAGCAGGATGGTGACGTTCTTGCCGCCGTAGTTGGCGACCGCGAGATCCGGAATGCCATCGCCGTTGAAGTCTCCCGCCGCGATCGGAAAGGGACTCGTGCCCACGGCGAAAGGACTGCCCGGAGCCGCCGTGAATCCGCCCGAACCGTTGCCGAGGAACACGGAGACGTTGTTCGACCCCGAATTGGTGGTGGCGAAATCCGGGATTCCGTCCCCGTTGAAGTCGGCCACCGCGACACCCTCCGGCGCGCTGCCGGTTGCGAACGGACTGCTCGCGGCGCCGGTGAAACCCGACGCGGGCTTCGTCCTGCTCACGGTAAAGCTCTTCGATACCGGCGCAGCCGCGGTAAAGTTGGCGTTGCCGCTCTGGCTTGCCGTGATCGAACAGGTCCCGGTGCCGAGTACCGTGACGAGGAGACTCGCCGAAGTGCAGACCGCCGGTGTCGTGGAAGCCAGGCTGACCGCAAGCGCGGAACTCGCCTGCGCGTCGATGACAAACGGCGAGACTCCCAGGAACTGATTTGAAATCGCATCGAAATGGATGGTCTGCGGCGCGTTGAACACGCTGAAGGCTTGTGTGACTGGTGCGGCAGGAGCGTAAACGGCGTTGCCGGCCTGGCTGGCGGTAATCGAACAGGTCCCGCCGGAGACGACCGTCACCGTGCTGCCGGATACGGAGCACGCAGCGGGCGTGGTGGAGGCGAAGCTGACCGCGAGACCCGAGCTCGCCGTGGCGGTGAGCGCAAACGGCGGCACGCCATAGTTGACGTTGCTCAAAGGCGCGAACGTGATGGTTTGAGCGGCCTCGACCTGAATCGTAATCGTGTTGCTGCCGGAAGCGGCGGTGCGCGCATCGCCTCCATACCGGGCGGTCAACGTATGGGTGCCGAGCGCGAGAGCCGCGGTCGTGAATGTATAAGGGCTGGTGGTCTGGGCCGCGGTGCCGAGAACGGTTGCTCCGTCCGAGAAAGCCGCTGTGCCGGTGGGGGCGTCGAAGTTGGTCGTCGAGTCTGAAACCGTCAGGGTGAGCGGCACGGTCTGGCCTGCGGGAATGACCAGGGCTGACGTTGTGCTCAGGACGGAGCTGGTCGCCACCTGTGCGCCCAGCAGCACCGTCACGCTGTTGGCTCCGGCGTTTGCAGCCGCAAGGTCCATCAGGCCGTCGCCGTTGAAATCGGCTGCGGCGACCCCGTTGGGATTGGTTCCGACTGCGAACGTGCCGCCCGCGGCCGCCGTGAACCCGCCGGAACCATTGCCAATCAGAACGGTCACGGTCGAGCCGCCCGAGTTCGGCACTGCGAGATCCGTGATGCCATCGCCGTCGAAATCCGCGGCAGCGAGAGCGAAAGGATTGCTTCCCACCGTGAAGGGGCTGCCCGCGGCCGCCGTGAATCCGCCCGAGCCGTTGCCGAGCAGCACCGTTACGTTGCCGGCGCTGTAGTTCGTGATGGCAAGATCCTGATTCCCGTCCCCGTTGAAGTCCCCGACAACGGTAACGATCGAGCCCGTCCCCGCCGGGAAGGGACTGCCGGTCGCCGCCGTGAATCGGCCCGAGCCGTTGCCGAGCAGCACCGTCACCGTGTTGTTGCCATAACTCGCCACCGCGAGATCCTGGATGCCGTCACCGTTGAAGTCCCCGACCGCCACCGGGCCGGGGCTTGTTCCGACCGAAATGGGGCTGCCGGAAGCCGCCGTGAATCCACCCGAGCCGTTGCCGAGCAGCACCGTTACGGTGGAATCCTGGAAGTTGGAGACGGCGAGGTCGGGAATGCCGTCGTCATTGAAGTCCCCCGCGGTTATGCCAATGGGTTCGTTTCCGACGGAAAAGGGACTGCCGGTCGCCGGCGTGAATCCGCCCGAGCCGTTGCCGAGCAGGACCGTCACCGTGTTGTTGTTCCCGTTGGCCGTCGCGATATCCGCAAAGCCATCGCCGTTGAAATCCGCGACCGCGGCCCCGAAGGGAGCGCTCCCCACCGCAAACGGGCTGCCGGCGGCCGGCGTGAATCCGCCGGAACCATTGCCCAGAAGCACCGTGACATTGTTGCTGCTGGCATTGGGCATCGCGAGGTCCGGGATACCGTCGCCGTTGAAGTCTCCCACTGCAACCACCTGAGGCTTCGTGCCGGTGGCGAACGGGCTGCCGGAGGAAGCCGTCAGGGTCCCGGAGGGCTTCGCCTGGCTGACCGTGAAGCTCCGCGTCACCTGGGGAGCGGGGTTGAAGCTGGCGTTGCCGCTCTGGCTGGCGGTGATCGAACAGGTGCCGGCGCTCCGCGGGATGACCAGCGTGCTGGCGATCCTGCAGACCGCGGGAGTCGTGGAAGCGAGGCTAACGGGCAGACCGGAACTGGCCTGCGCCTCGACGGGAAAAGGCGAGATGCCGAGAATCTGATTGGGAATGGGATCGAAGTGAATTGTCTGCGCCGATTCCGCGCCGACAAGGGCCGGGCAAGCGGCAAGCAACCAGAGGAGGACTGCGGCGGTCCGGTTCAACACGTTGAGCTTAGACCAGTTTCGCATTCGCCTGATCTGTTCCGTGGGCTCCGCGCGCCATTACGCCGCATCTGCGGGCTTTCGCGCACAGTCGGCCTCGAATCGGCCGTAAGTCTCTGATTTGTTTTCGGATGATATTCGGCGAGCGGTGTGCGGCGATCTCTCCGGAGGCTGATCATGGAACTGCCAAAGAAACTATGGGTTCTTCCTCTCATTGCCATCCTGGCGGGCGGGACGGTGCTTGCCGCGGCGGCCGGGGAGAAGGTGAAGCAGGTGGATGCGAAGTATGTCTGCTTCGTCACCCTGAAGAAATTCGACAAACCGCTTACGCCGACAGTCATCGAGGGGAGAAAATACTACGGATGCTGCGACGATTGCGCGAAGACTCTGAACACCGATCCGAACAGCCGGATCGCTGTCGATCCGGTAACCAACAAGGAAGTCGACAAGGCGATGGCCGTGATCGGCGTCGATAAGGCCGGCCACGTTTACTTCTTCGAGAACGAGACCAATCTGAAGACGTTCCGCGTCCCGCCCGCGAAATAGCCGGTCCGCGCGAACCGAAGCCACACGAGTATTGACAGAATTTAAAATTAGAAATACTCTAAATCCTTCGTGAACGCCGAGGCGATTAAACGATCCCTGGAAGGCAGCAGGTTGCGGTGCACGCCGCAGCGCTTCGCCGTGATGGCGTTCCTGACGGAACAGAGCACCCATCCTACTGCCGCGGAAATCTTCGAAGCCGTCAATCGCCTGGATCCCCGCTCTTCGAGGGCCACGACTTATAACAACCTGCGCGACCTCGTCGAGGCGGGTCTGGTGCGTGAAGTGGCTGTGGAGGGCCGTGCCGCGCGCTTCGACGCCAAAGGTACGCGGCATCACCATTTCATCTGCGACCGCTGCGGCAATGTTGAAGACATGGAGTGGTACGACGTGCCGAGGCCGGCGACGCGCTCCGTCGGCAAGCGGGTTCTTCGCGAATGTGAACTCATTTTCCGGGGGCTCTGCGCGAAGTGCGCTGCGCGTCCGGCTTCCCGATAAAGATCGCCGAACGAAGATCAACACAGGAGAAAGAAAACTTGTCAAACGAAGCGAAGTGCCCGGTAAGACACAGCGCGGCCGCTGCCGCGACGAATGCGGACTGGTGGCCGAACCAGCTCAACCTGAAGGTGCTGCACCAGAACTCGCCCCTTTCCGATCCGATGGAGAAGGACTTCGATTACGCGAAGGAATTCAAGAGCCTCGATCTCGATGCCCTGATCAAAGACCTCCATGCCCTGATGACGACGTCCCAGGACTGGTGGCCGGCCGACTACGGCCACTACGGCGGACTGATGATCCGCATGGCGTGGCACAGCGCCGGCACTTACCGGATCGGCGACGGCCGCGGCGGCGCTGGCTCCGGCCTGCAGCGTTTCGCGCCCCTCAACAGCTGGCCGGATAACGCCAATCTCGATAAAGCGCGCCGGCTCCTCTGGCCGATCAAGCAGAAGTACGGCCGGAAGATCTCCTGGGCCGACCTCATGGTTCTCGCCGGCAATGTCGCGCTCGAGTCGATGGGGTTCAAGACCTTCGGCTTCGGCGGCGGCCGCGAGGACGTGTGGGAACCCGATGAAACTTACTGGGGCGCCGAGAAGAAGTGGCTGGGCGACGAGCGCTACGCGGGAGATCGCCAGCTGGAGAATCCTCTGGGCGCGGTCCAGATGGGCCTGATCTATGTGAATCCGGAAGGCCCCAGTGGAAAGCCCGATCCGCTCGCCGCGGCACGCGACATCCGCGAGACGTTCGCCCGCATGGCGATGAATGACGAAGAAACCGTTGCGCTCATCGCCGGCGGCCATACGTTCGGCAAAACCCACGGCGCGGCCGATGCAGGCAAGTACGTCGGTCGGGAACCCGAAGGCGCCTCGATTGAAGAGCAGGGCCTCGGCTGGAAGAACACGTTCGGCACCGGCAGCGGTGACGACACGATCACCAGCGGCCTTGAAGGCGCGTGGACGGCCACCCCGACGAAGTGGAGCAACAACTACTTCGATACCCTGTTCGGCTACGAGTGGGAACTGACGAAGAGCCCGGCCGGCGCTTATCAGTGGAGACCGAAGAACGGAGCGGGCGCGGGCACGGTTCCCGATGCGCACGATCCTTCGAAAAAGCACGCGCCGTTCATGCTGACGACGGACCTCTCGCTGCGGGTGGACCCCATCTACGAGCCGATCGCGAGGCGATTCCACAAAAATCCGAGGGAATTCGCCACCGCCTTCGCCAAAGCCTGGTTCAAGCTGACGCACCGCGACATGGGGCCCATCTCGCGCTACCTCGGCCCGCTCGTTCCCAAACAGCCGCAGATCTGGCAGGATCCGGTTCCTGCTGTCGATCACAGGCTGATCGGTGCGCAGGACATCGCTGCCCTGAAGAAGAAAATTCTCGCCTCCGGATTGTCGATCCCGCAGCTCGTCACCACCGCCTGGGCCTCGGCCTCGACCTTCCGCGGCTCGGACAAGCGCGGCGGCGCCAATGGCGCCCGCCTTCGCCTTGCGCCGCAGAAAGATTGGGAAGTGAACCAGCCGGCCGAAGTCGCCAAAGTGCTGCGCAAGCTGACAGCGATCCAGAAGGAATTCAACGCGAAGGCCGGCAAAAAGCAGGTATCGCTTGCCGACCTCATCGTTCTTGGCGGCTGCGCGGCCGTGGAAGCAGCCGCGAAGAAGGCCGGACACAATGTCACCGTTCCCTTCTCGCCGGGCCGCGCGGATGCCACGCAGAAGCAGACCGACGTGCACTCCTTCGCCGTGCTCGAGCCGAAAGCGGACGGCTTCCGCAATTACCTCGGCAAGGGCGAGGACCGGCCCGCGGAAGAAGCGCTCCTCGACCGCGCGCAGTTGCTGACCCTGACTGCTCCCGAGATGACCGTTCTCATCGGCGGCCTGCGCGCCCTGAATGCGAACTTCGGCGGGTCGGCCCACGGCGTGTTCACCAGCCGGCCCGGGACGCTGACCAACGACTTCTTCGTCAACCTGCTCGACATGAGCACGAAGTGGCAGCCCGCCTCCGAAGGCGTGTACGAAGGGCTGGACCGGAAGACGGGCGAAGTCAGGTGGACCGGCACCCGCGTCGATCTGATCTTCGGTTCGAACTCCCAGCTCCGCGCCCTCGCCGAAGTCTACGCTTCCGCCGACGCGAAGGAGACGTTCGTGAAGGACTTCGTGGCGGCGTGGAACAAGGTGATGAACCTCGATCGCTACGATCTGGCCTGAGCCGGGAACCCGGTTGCGCCTGGTACGGCGCGCCCGCAGAGACTGTGTGAGGACTGCGCTCAGGGCCTTCGCTCCTGCAGGAGCCGCTGAGGAAAACCGGGACAGACTCCTTTTTCGCGTTACAAAACTTCTGCGTGAGAGCCGGGACGGCGCGAAAAAGGTTGTCTGTACCGGATTTTCCGGACCACGCTCGTAGCCGGATACCCGTGAACCGGAGTTCTCACACAGTCTCCGCAGGCGCGCCGTACCGGGCTCCGCCACAAAAGCACTGCCGGGGATTGCCGCGCCCGGCAGAATCTGTTATTCCCTAAGCCAGGAGGTGTGAATGGAGAAGGGACACCATCCACGAGTCGTTCGCACCTGGACAGTCGAACGAACAAGGGCTCGCCACCAGCGGGAGCAGCCACCCGGAGAGCCGCGCCTCGGCCAAAGGAAGGCAAGAGGCCCGGCCATCCAGCCAGATAACGGAGCGCTACGGGGAGGACATCATGATAGACCCACTCGAAATCGAATTTGAGAATGTTAAATCGACAGAGCCGCTTCAAACCCGCGTCAGGCAGGAGCTGGCGGAGTTTGAGAAGTATTACGGCCGGCTTTTGAGCTGCCGTGTGGAAATCCGGGGGCCGGAACACGAACGCCGCGGCAGCGCCTCGAACGTCACGGTTCGGATTGATTTTGGCCTTCGTCCCGAAGACGTGGTGGCGCCTGAGTTCCGGGAATTGGCCGTGAAACCGGAGAGCGAACACATGGAAGTGACCGCCGAGCACAAGGACCCCGAGATGGCGGTTCATGCAGCGTTCAACGATGCCCGCCGCCGCCTCAAAGATGTTCTGATCGCCCGGTAACACTTTGTCGGACAAGCCGATCCAATAGTGTTTCCTTACGTGAAGGATGCATCGCGGGCGCTCTCCGGTCGATGAATCCGCCCCCGCAGCCCTGCATTCTCATTTAAAATCAAGGAGCACGCCTCGAACGGAGCAACAATGAACGTACGACTTCTCGCCCTGGGGACCTGCGCTATGGTGCTTGCGGTCTCAGCCTTTGCGCAGGGGCAATATAAAGCGCCGCGAACGCCGGATGGACATCCGGATTTTCAGGGGATCTGGGAAAACGATATCGCGACTCCGCTGCAACGGCCCAAGGAGATCGCCGACCGGCCCACCCTCACGGATGCCGAGGTCGAGAAGATGCGCCAGAAGGCCAAAGAGCTGTTTACCGGCAAGTCGGACGCCGTGTTTTTCGACGGCTTTTATCCGGCTGTTCTCGATAACGTGCTCGGCATCAAAGAGGGTTTCAAGAGCAGCGACGGCGAAACCGGCGATTACGGCTCGGAATGGAATGACGAGCGCACCTGGGAAAACCGGACCTCCCTGATCACCGATCCCCCCGACGGACGCGAGCCGGCGTTGACACAGAAGGCGATCGACGCCCGCGCGGCGGCCATGAAGGCCATGCAGCGTTCCGCCGGGCCCGAGGACCGGCCTCTCGGCGACCGCTGCATCACCTACGGCTCGCCGCAACTGACGGCCGGCTATCAGAGCTACTATCAGATCGTCGAAGCGCCGAACGCGGTCATGATCATGACGGAGATGTTCCACGACGCGCGTGTGGTCAACATGGATAATCGTCCCCATCCCTCGGCCGCCGTCCAGCAATGGCTGGGCGACTCACGCGGGCATTGGGAAGGCGACACGCTGGTGGTGGATACCACGAACTACCGGCCCCGCGCCTTCCAGAACATTTCGAGCGGGAAACTTCATATCACCGAGCGCTTCACCCTGCATGACGCGCACACGCTGAACTACGAAATCACGGTCAACGATCCGGACACATGGGTCAAGCCGTGGACCCTGATGATCCCGCTGCATCGTTCCTCGAAGACGATTTATGAGTATGCCTGTCATGAAGGCAACATCGCGCTGGCGGACATCCTCAAAGGCGCCCGCGCGGAAGAGGCCCAAAACCAGGCAGAGAAGTGAGACAGACGGAGAACGATTGCTCCGGTCAGGCAGCGCCGGGCGCAGCCGCGCGATGCCTTTACCGCCGCCCGCGCAACCACCGCTCGAGCAACCCGCGAGGCTGATCGAACCCCGCAATCATCCACAGATCTGCCGTACGATTGGTCCGGGCGGAAGCTACGCGGCTTCCATCCGGCGATATGCTGAGCCGCACATCCCACAGATATCTTCCTTCGAATGACCGGTCCGCCCCGAGGTCCGCAATCCGGTGCTCTGCGCCGGAAGGGACGTCGATGCGGATCAGCGCCGTATGCCCTGTCACTTCGGGCGTCACGGCAAGAATCGACTTTCCGCTCCGTTCCCAGCCATAGGCGTAGCCGCGGCCAGGATCCGGCCGGTGATTCAGCACATGCTTTTCCGCGCCATCCGGCGACACAATGGTGAAACCCTCCTCCGTCTGCATCGAGATCCATTTGCCGTCCGGAGACCACTGCGGCGCGAAAGGCACGGGAGTCTTCACGATGGAAACCGGCGAACCCGACCCCACTCGAATCTTTTCGAGCGCCGTTCCCTCCGGCCGTTCCGAGCGATACGCGATCCAGTCTCCGTCCGGTGACCACGCCGGCGCCGGTATCGACTTCACCACGCCCGGAGGCAGCACGCGAACCGGCGAACTGCCGCTGATGCTCGAAATCCAGATGTTGCTGCCCGTCGAGTCGTAGACCCCGTACGCAATCCTCTGGCCGTCCGGGGAGAAAGTCGGCGAAAGGAAGGCCTCCACGACTGTACCTGGAAAATCTTTGCGCGTCACCAGCGGGCGATCCGTCCCTTCCGCTTCGCTGTGCAGCCAGATCTCGTTGTCGCCGTTGCGGTCCGTCACATACGCGAACTGCTGGCGCACGGGCGACCATGCGGGAGCATATTCCGAGCGTCGCGTGCTCAGCAGATTGTGAACGCCGCCGCTCCCATTCGCCGCGAATTCCACGACGTCGAAGTCGTCATTCCAGGTGGAGTAGACAATGCGCTTGCCGTCCGGCGATACATCGGAATAACTCTCGCTCTGGTAACCGCCCGTTAAAGGCCGAAGTCCGCCACTCCTGATGTCGGCGATCCAGAGATGCCCGGCCGAGCGGTCCTTGGGCTGCAACGCCAGAAGCAGATGCTGGTTATCGGGCATCCAGCGCGCCGCCACAAAAGGCGTCGAGCGCGGAATCGATTGCAGCACGCGCCTCGCCGGCCCCGTGCCTTCCGGCCAGGGAATGATCCAGAAATCCGGCCGGTCGAGCGCCGGATTTCCAAAGACAAACAGCAGTTGTTTGTCGTCATGCGAGAACCCGAGCGTTACGGGAGCCCCGAGAGTCGTCTGCTGAAACGGAGATGGCTCGATCCTGTGCAGCGCAGCGCCGGGCGGGGAGCTGGTCCAGATGGAATAGACGCCGGTCGCGGGATCCTGGCGGAACACGGCAAGCGTTTTCCCGTCATGTGAAATCGTCGCGCCCTCGAGGAAGAAATGGCCGCCCAGCCCGCTCAGCACCATTTCCGGCGTTCCTCCCGAACTGCCGACCGCCATCAGGTCGCGGGAAGTCCTGAATGCGCTGCTGAAATAGACGCGGGAACCATCCGGGCTCCAGAACGGAAAGTAAGCACCCTGGGGAAGAGAAGTGAGCTGAACGGATGTGGGCGCGTCCAGGCTTCGCACAAACACCTGCGTCGCTCCGCCCGCCATCCCGCTGTACGCGATATTCCTGCCGTCTTCGGAGA
>DASPQQ010000350.1:0-5473 GCA_035624885.1 Bryobacteraceae bacterium
TGATAGACGGCGGGAATCACGAGACGCGTGCCGGCAGTCACTTCGGCATCGTTCAGATTGTTCGCGGTGAGGATCTGAGCCGGGGTGGCGTTGAAGAGGCGGGCGATGGAGGTGACGTTTTCGCCCGGCTCCACGCGGTGAACGCGCCAGGAAGCGCGGCGCTCAGCCGGAATCATGTCGAGAGCCGCCATGACATCGCTGCCGGCACCTTTGGGAACACGGATTTCGAAGTCCGCCGGCGCGGTGTTCCTCAGCAGAGCCGGGTTGAGTTTGAGGAGTTCGGGAACCGAGGTATCGGTCAGATCCCCGATCAGGGCCAGATTCGTTGGTGAAACGGTTTTGATCGTGTCGTATTCGACCGGATCGTCCGCAACCACCTGATCGAGGCCGTAGGCGGCGGCATTCTTCGCCATGATCGTCATGGCGAGGATGATCGGCACGTAGTTGGCGGTTTCGTTGGGCAGGACGCGCAGGGCGCGGAGCTCGAAGAAATCCGCGTAGCCGGTGCGTTCGACGGCTTTCTCGATGACGCCGGGGCCGCAGTTGTAAGCGGCGATGGCAAGGTACCAGTCACCGAACTCCGCGTAGAGATCTTTGAGATGACGCGCGGCGGCGCGGGTGGCTTTCTCCGGATCGAGACGGTCGTCGGAGGAAGGCGTCTGCATCAGACCATACTGATTGCCGCGGAATTTGACGAACTGCCATAGACCGCCGGCGGACTTGTACGAAAGCGCCCGTGGCTGGAAACCGGATTCGGCCTGCGCCACATGGATCAGTTCCTGCGGCACGCCCTCTTCAGCCAGAATGCGCGAGATCATGGCGCGGTATTTGCCGGCGCGGGCAAGGCCGTTCTCAATCGTCTTGCGGCCGCGCGTATTGAAGTAATTGATGTAGCCGAGGACGGTGTCGTTGACCGTGAGGGGGAGTTCAGAAACCGTGGTCTGGACTTCGTTCTGGACCTTGTCCTTGATGCGGGGGTCGACCGGGAAGGTCATCTGGATGATGTCATCCAGAGGGGATTTGTCGAAGACGGTCGCGTCGCCAACGGCGGCCGCGCCCATCCCGTTCAGATCATCACGGTGGATGGCGTCCACCATATCTTCGAGGCGGGATTCGAACAGGCGCCGGTCGCTCGGATTATCCGAAGCCCGCAGCATGGCATCGATCGCGGCGTCGAATTCGGCGCGGGCGTGGTCGGGATCACCAGCCTGATAAAATTTCCGGCCGTTCTGGAATCTTTCTTCGGCCTGCTGTATCAAAAGGTCTGAAGGCGTCGGTTTGAGGGCGGAAAAGGCCTGCTTGTGGTCTTTGGCCAATTGCCGGAGATAGGGCAGGTGGTCGGCATCCGTCACGCTCGTGGTTACGCCGGCAGGTGTCCGCACAGATGCGGGCGCCAGAAAAGAAGCCTGAAAACCGGGGTTCTGGAAGGCAAGCTGCTGAGCGGAAAGCGGCCCTGCTATCAGCAGGACGCAGACTACGCTTGGAATGCCTTTAGGGCTTACCGCCATTCACCATCCTCAGAAAAGTCTAAAAGATTCCCGGGGTACGAGAGCTGCATCTCGGGCGTTTGGCGCTGCCCGTAAAGTCTCTAGGCTATCGCAGCGATTACAATTGCGTCAACCAGACAAGCCCATTTTCGGCAGGCTGATTCTACTCATGTAGAACCAGCCTGCCGGGTTCGGAACGTCACTCTTCTTCGACCTCTTCTTCACCGGCCCGCGCCGCTTTGGCTGCCGCGATGATTTTTTCAGCCTGGGGCTGCGGCACGAAGTCGTAGTGATCGAAGGACATGGAGAACGCCGCCCGGCCCTGAGTCAGGGACGTCAGGTCGTTCTGGTAGTTCAGCATTTCGGCCATGGGGACCTGGGCGCGGATGATCTGGGTTCCGCCCTGAGTATCCATGCCGGAGATGCGGCCGCGGCGGCCGTTGAGGTCGCCCATGAGGTCGCCGGCGTATTCAACCGGGGCCTGGATTTCGACGCTCATGACGGGCTCGAGCAGGGCCGGTTTGGCGGTCGCCATGGCGGCCCGGAAGGCTTTGCGGGCTGCCAGCTTGAAGGCGAGTTCCGAGGAATCGACGTCATGGTAGGAACCGTCATAGACGGTCACCTTGAAATCGACCATGGGATAGCCGGCAAGGTAGCCCCTTTCGGCGGTTTCGATGATGCCTTTTTCGACCGCCGGGATGTAGTTCTTGGGGATGGCGCCGCCGAAGACTTCATTGGCGAATTCGAACTTCCCGCCGCGCGGCAGCGGTTCCATGCGGATCCAGCAATCGCCGAACTGGCCATGGCCGCCGGTTTGTTTCTTGTGGCGTCCCTGGACGTCGGCGAAGCCACGGATGGTTTCGCGGTAGGGGATCTTGGGCGCTTTGAGGGTCACATCGACGCCGTAGCGTTTCTTCAGACGGCTGACGGCGATTTCGACGTGCTGCTGCCCGGTACCCGCGACAAGGAATTCCTTGGTCTGGGTGTCGCGGTAGAAGCGCAGGGAAAGATCCTCTTCGAGGAGTTTGTGCAGCGCGTTGCCCATCTTGTCTTCATCGCCGCGGCTTTTGGCTTCGACGGCGAAGGCGATGGAGGGCTCCTCGATCTTCACGGGCGGGAAGACGACGGGCGAGGCCTTGTCGGTGAGCATGTCGCCGGTGAAGGTGTCGCGCAGTTTGGCGACGGCGCCGATATCGCCCGCGTGGAGTTCGTTGACCGGGATCAGCGTCTTGCCGAGCGGCGCGCCGATGTGGGAGAGGCGCTCGGTGACGGCGTGCTGGTTGTTCTGCAGGTTGGCGTCGTTCTTCACGCAGCCGGAGAGAACCTTGAAATAAGTGATGCGGCCGGCGAAGGGGTCGGCCGTGGTCTTGAAGACATAGGTCGCAACGGGCTGCGAGTCGGAATACTTCCGTTCGACCGACTGGCCGTTCAGGCTGAGCGCAACGGGCGGACGGTCGGCGGGCGAGGGGAAAGCCTCGGCCATCAGGTCGAGCAGCATGTCCGAGCCGATGTTGTGCAGACCGGAGGCGCAGACGATGGGGAAAAGGCGCATTTCGCGCATCTCCTCGTCGATGCCCTGAATGATGTGCTCCTCGGGGAGGGTTCCCTTCTCGAAGAACTCTTCCATCAGATCGTCCTTGCCTTCGGCGACGGCTTCGACCAGTTCCTCGTGCGCCTGCCGGGCGGCTTCGGCGTACTCAGCCGGAATGTCCATCTCCCGCGCCTTGCCGTCGCCATCCGGCGTATAGACGAACGCCTTCATGCGGATCAGATCGATGACGCCTTTGAAATCCTTTTCCGCGCCAAGCGGAAGCTGCAGGGGCACCGAGGAACGCCCGAAGCGCGCGTGAATGCTCTCGAGCGTGCGTTCGAAGCTCGAGCGCTCGCGATCGAGTTTATTGATCACGATGGCGCGCGGGAGTCTGAACTCCTCCGCAATGGCCCACATTTTTTCCGTCTGGGGTTCGACGCCCGAGATGGCATCCACGACAAGGACGAGCGCGTCGGCCGCCACGAGGGTCGCGTGCGCGTCGTTGGTGAACATATTGAAGCCCGGGGTGTCGATCAGGTTGATCTTGGTTTTCTTCCATTCGACTGCGGCGATCTTGCTGGAAATAGTGAGCTTGCGCTGGATTTCCTCCTCATCGTAGTCAGTAATCGTGTTCCCTTCGTCGACCTTCGTCAGGCGGTTGGAAGCCCCCGCCGCGTAGATGAGCCCGGCCACCACAGAGGTCTTCCCGCAGTGGCCGTGACCTGCAATGCCGACGTTTCGGATGTCCTTTGTTTCGTATGTTTTCATTTATGCCGAACCTCCCGGTCCGACCGGATCGTATCACAAATGAAACAGGGCGGGATAAAACAGAAAGGGCCGATTTTGCATCGGCCTGGAGGCGACTATTCGAGTTCGGCGAGGTTGAGGCGGATGTCGGGATCGGTGGTGGTGAGGACGCCGTCTTTGGCTTCGTGGATGCTGTTGGCGCTGTAGATGAACGCCTTCCGGTTTTTCGGATTAATCACCCAGACGTAGCGGACACCGAAGGCGAGGTAGTCATCAATCCGTTCCTGCATCTCGGCGAAGCTGTCCTCCGGCGACAGGATTTCGATACAGAGGAAAGGCGGCTCGGTAAGGATCCGGGTGGCAGGGCGTCCGCCCTTCACCGCAAGAACATCCGGCACCCGGAACCGGCGCGATTTAACCTGCACTCGCATTTCGGTGAGAACGAAAATCCCAGACTGCTTCTCGCGATTGCCCAGCCATACGCTGATCAGGGTCTGCAGCCGGCTATGATCGAGTTCGCCCACGTTGCGCTCCAGAAGTTCGCCTTCAAGGTAGTCGCAGTCCGGCCGGTAGGTTGTGTTCAAATACTCGGCAACAGACACTGCGGTCGCAACGGACATGTCTTCAGTTTATCGCTTTGGAACGCGGCCGATATGCAGCGCGGCGATGCCGAAAGTCAGGTATTCCCATTCGACCGGGGCGAAACCTTCCTCGGACATCATGCGGGCGAGCGCGGGACCATCGGGGAATTTGCGCACCGATTCGGGGAGGTATTCGTAGGCCTCGCGGGCGCCCGAGATGACCCCTCCGATTACGGGCAGCACTCTCCGTGAATACCAGTTGTAGAAGCCGGCGAAGAGGCGGTTCGGAGGCTGGCTGAATTCGAGGATCGCGGCCGCTCCTCCCGGCCGGAGCACGCGGCGCATTTCGGCGAGGCCGGCGCGATAGTTGGCCAGATTGCGGTAGCCGAACGCGATCGTGATCAGATCGAGGCTGGCATCGGCGAACGGGAGCGCGAGCGCGTCGGATTCGACGAGCGTGGAGCGCAGGCCTTCGCGGCTGAGCTTGGAACTGGCGCCGGTGAGCATGGGATGGCAGAAATCGCTGCCGATCAGTCCGCGGCCAGCTTCGCGTTCGAGCGCAATCAGAAGATCGCCGGTGCCGCAGGCGAGGTCGAGAACTCTGGCACCGGGGCGAGCGAGAATGTCACGTACTCTGGCGACAGTGCGGCTGCGCCAGTATCGATCGACGTTCGCCGAGAGCAGGTGGTTGGCGAGATCGTAGCGCGGCGCCACGCGGCCGAACATCGAGCGCACCCAGCGCGAGGCTTCCTGCTCGGAACGGACCCCTTCGGGTGTGGTGCCGGTGACGCTCATCCGCCGCTGCACTCCGCGAGCGCGCGGTCGATGGCGGCTTCGACAGCGGCGGGCGCGACGTCGGCAGTCACTTTCACTTCGCCGATGCGCACAGGCAGAACGAAGTGGATTTTGCTCTGGATGGTCTTCTTGTCCTTCACGAGGCGCGCGCGCAGAGCTTCGCCGCGGATGCCGCTGAGCGTGGGGATGGGGCCGTAGCGATCGAGGACATCGATGATGGCGGAAGTATCGGCGCTCGAGAGAAGACCGGTGTCGCCGGCGAGATAGGTGGCCGCGCGCATCCCCCAGGAAACAGCCTCGCCGTGGAGGAATCGCGTGTAAGACGTTTCGGC
>DASPQQ010000351.1:0-7998 GCA_035624885.1 Bryobacteraceae bacterium
CGAATGGACCATGGCCGTCGAAGGCGGATTGTGGCTCACGCGCGACGTGCGCGCCGGTGTGGGTTACAGCTTCAAATCGGCTGAATACATCGCGGCGAACTTTCTGACGAACCCGGTGAAACAGGGCGTTTACTTCGCGCTTTCGAGCAAGCTGTCGAACATGTTCAACCTCTTTGCGCCGCTCGACTGCGGCTGCAAACCTCCCGCGCCGCCTCCTCCTCCGGCTCCGAAGCCGGTTGCGGCCGTGGCAGTCTCGGCGATCACCGGAGCGCATGATGTTTGTCCGGGCGAACCGCTGCGCCTGAGTGTCACGGCGAGCGGCTGGCTGCCGGACCAGACGCCGGTTTACCAGTGGTACCTCAACGATAAGCCGGTCGAAGGCGCCAATGGCACATTCCTGGTCGCTCCCACCGACCAGAGCGGCACGCGCTACGTGAAGGTGACGGTGAGCGCGGGCGAAAGCTCGAAGACTTCCGAACAGGTGAGTTACACGGTGAAGCCGCTGCTGCCGCCGGCAGTAACGCTGAGCGCACTTCCGCTGACGATACCCTACGGCGACAAAGCGCAGCTGACCTCGAGCGCTACGGGTTCCGAATGTACCGACCCGGTTTCGATTCGCTACACGGCGAGCGAAGGGTCGCTGACCGGAACCACATTCGATTCGACGCCGATGCAGTTCGATATGACGAACCGTTCGCGGCCGCAGTCGAAGGTGGTGCACTTCACGGCGATCGCGACGGATAAGATCGGGCAGACGGCCACGGCGACGGCGGATATCACGGTTACGCTGACGCCTGTGGCACGGCGTCTTGACGACGTGGTCTTTCCGGAGAACAGCTCGCGCGTGAACAACTGCGGCAAGCGGCTGCTGCTCGACGAGCTGACGCCGATGCTGCGGAGCGATCCGGACGCGAAGGTGGTTCTCATCGGACATCGCGACAACGGCGAAAAGTCGCAGACGATCGATACGGAACGTGTGCTGAATGCCGCGGCGGTGCTGAGCGCAGGTTCGGGGATCTGTCCGCAGCTCGATCTCAGCCGGATCCTGGTGAAGTCGGCCGGCACCGACCGGACTTCGGAGACACGGCCTGCGTTCTGCGGGTCGTCGACAGTGGAGCGTGCCGGAAGCGCGGTGAGCCCGAACGATGCCCGGGCGCAGTTCCGGCGTGTCGAAATCTGGTTTGTGCCGGGCGGCGCGGCCCTGCCGGACGGAATCGCCGGGTTGACCGCCATTCCGGAAAACGACGTCAAAGCGAAGGGCTGCCCCCGGTAATTGTCCGGCTTCGTCGGATAACCTTGAAGGGTTAGCCACGATGAAGCTGAGTCAACTGGCAGTTGCGCTGGGTTGCCGTCTGGAAGGCGATGGCGGGATTGAGATTGCGGGCGTCCGCGGCATGGAACACGCGGTCGAGGGTCATCTCACGTTCCTCGCCAATCCGAAATATGCGCCGAAGCTGAAGGCGACGAAGGCCAGCGCGGTGATTGCCGCGCAGGCCGTGGCCGGGCTGCCGACTCTGGTTTCGTCCAATCCTTATCTGGATTTCGCGCGGGCTCTCGAACTCTTTTATCAGCCTCCGCGGCCGAAGCCGGGCATTCACCCGTCGGCATCGATTGCGGCGAGCGCGCGGATTGGCGAGGGTGCGTCCATCGGGCCGTTTGCAGCGATTGGCGAGAACGTGATCGTCGGGCGCAACGCGGTGATTCACCCGCATGTGGTGATTTACGAAGGCGCGCAGATCGGTGACGATTTCCTCGCGCATTCGCATGCCGTGGTGCGGGAGTTTTGCCGCATCGGCCATCGCGTGATTCTGCAGAATGGCGCGGTGGTGGGCGGCGACGGCTTCGGGTTCGCAAAACGCGCGGACGGCTCGCATCACAAGATCGTGCAGTCGGGCATCACGGTGGTGGAGGACGATGTCGAGATCCAGAGCCTCACTTCGGTGGACCGGGCGACGATCGGCGAGACGCGTGTGAAGCGCGGCGCGAAAGTGGACAGCCTCGTGCAGATCGGGCATGCCTGCGTGGTGGGCGAGGACAACATCATCTGCGCGCAGACCGGGCTCGCCGGCAGCTCGATTCTCGAGAAGAACGTTCTGCTGGCCGGGCAGGTGGGTGTTTCCGGACATCTGACGATTCACGAAGGCGCGACGGTATACGCGCAGAGCGGGATCGGCGGCGATGTGGCGCCGAACAGCCGGATGGCGGGTTCACCGGCGTTCGATGCGTCGGAATGGCTGCGCGCGGTGACGGCGTTTCAGAAGCTGCCGGAGATTCTGAAGACGGTGCGCGAGCTGAAGAAAAGGCTGCTGGCGGAATGACGGCCCGGCGGCTGGGCATCGCGTTCGTCACGCTGCTCGTTCTGGATCTGGCGCTCGGATTTCTGCGTGCGCCGTCGCTTGCGAGCGCGGTGGTGACGAGCGCGCTGGTGCTGACGGCCGTGCTGCTGGGGATCCGTGTGGCGGGACACACGATCCGGCAGACCATCTGGCGGCTGCGCAACCGGCTCATCGTGGCGTACGTGTTCATCGCCGTGGTGCCGATTGTCCTGATTCTGGCGCTCGCCGCGGTGGGGACGTGGATTGTCGCGGGTCAGGTGGCCGTTTATCTCGTGACCACCGAACTGGAGCGGCGGACCGCGACGCTCGAGAATACGGCGCGTTTTCTCAGCAAGGCCAGGACTGCGGACCGGAATGCGGCGGCGCTGCAGCTTGCGCCGCTGATCCAGGAGCGGCTGCCGGGACTCGAGGTGCTGCTGGCCGGCGCCGAACCGTTTCACTATCCGCAGGAGAGCAGGCTCGATCCGCCATCGGCTGCGTGGAAGGATTTCACCGGGTACGTGGTGAAGGACAGGCGGTACTACTGCACGTCCATGTCGCGCTCGGGAGCGAACGAGGCTGTGCTGATGGCGCCGATCGATGCCGACTTGCTCGGCCAACTCGTGCCGGGCATCGGTGTGCTCAGCATTACCGAAGGCGAGCGGAACGTGAACCAGCGGTACATCGCGGGGCGGTTGCCGGAAGCGGCGAATTTCCTCGATTTCGAGACGCTGTGGCTGGGGCGGTTGTCATTTCAGCCATGGGAGGACCCGGAGAAAGCGCGAACCGAAGCGCAGATCGTGATCCAGACGCGGCCTTCGGCGGTGCTGCGAGCGGTATTCGGGAATACGGACAGCGGACAGACGGCACTGCTGATCTTTGCCGCAATTGCGACTCTGCTGCTGATCGTCGAGGTCTTCTCGATGGTGATCGGCGTGTCGTTATCGCGCACGATTACGGAAGCGGTGCACGGGTTGTATCAGGGAACGTCGTGGATCGCGAAGGGCGACTTCTCGCATCGGATTCCGGTGAAAGGGAAAGATCAGCTGGCGGAGCTGGGGCATTCGTTCAACGAAATGACGGCGCGGCTCGAGAGTCTGGTCGAAGTGGCGAAGGAGAAAGAACGGCTGCAATCGGAACTGCAGATTGCGAGCGAGGTGCAGAATCAGCTCTTTCCGCGGTCGGCTCCGGCGATGAAGACGGTGGAACTGATTGGCGTGTGCCAGCCGGCGCGTATGGTTTCGGGCGATTACTACGACTATCTCTGCCTGCCGAATGGAAATCTCGGGATTGCCATCGGGGATGTGGCGGGCAAAGGAATTTCGGCGGCGCTGCTGATGGCTTCGATTCAGTCGATCATGCGGACGCAACTGGCGGCAGGGCCGCATTCGCCGGCCGAGGTGGTGGCGCAGCTCAACCGGCAGTTGTATGCCAACACGGCGCCGGAAAAGTACGCCACGTTTTTCTTCGGCATCTACGATGAGCAGGCGCGGACACTGACTTACACGAACGCGGGGCATCTGCCGCCGCTGCTGGTGCGGCCCGCGGGCGTTCAACTGCTGGAAGTGACGGGGACGGTGGTGGGGGCGTTTCCTTCGATCCGGTACGGGGAGAAGTCGGTTCCGGTCGGCGAGGGTGATGTGTTCGTCGCTTATACGGATGGGATTACCGAGCCGGAGAATGCGTATGGCGAAGAATTTGGCGTGGAACGGCTGGCGGCTGTCACGATGAATTACCGGAGCAGTGCGGTGGCGAATATTGCGGCGAAGATCATGGAGGCTGTGACGGAGTGGAGCTCGGCGTCGGAGATGCCGGACGACATGACTGTCGTGATTGCGAAGGGGCGATGCTGACCGGGCCACGCAAGGTACTGACGCCCGCGCAGATGGGCGCCGTGGATCGGGCCACCGTGGAAGCCGGGATTCCGGGGCTGATCCTCATGGAGAACGCCGCGCACCGCGTGGTGGAGTACGTGGCCGGCCGCTATGCGCCGGTGAGCGAGCAGCGCATCGTGGTGGTCTGCGGGAAGGGGAATAACGGCGGCGACGGGCTCGCCATTGCGCGGCAGTTGCATGTGAAGTTCGAGCCCAGGTCGCTGCACGTCGTTCTGATCGCGGATCCGGCGGAGTTGAGCGGGGACGCGGCGGACAATCTCAGGATGCTGCGCGCCGCGGGTGTGCAGGAGTATCGCGACTTCGGGCCGGAGATGCGGGTGGCGACGCTGGTGATCGATGCGGTTCTGGGCACGGGGCTGAAGGGACCGGCGAGCGGCGCGGCGCTCGATGCCATTCTCGAAATCAATTCGGCGTTTCCGCTGGCGAAGATCGTCGCGGTGGACATTCCCTCCGGTCTTTCGGGTGAGACTGGCGTGCCGCCGGGCGAGTATGTGCGGGCGCATGGGACGGTGACGTTTACCGCGCCGAAGATTTGTCATGCGATGCCTCCGGCGTGCGATCGGATGGGGGAACTGGTGATTGCGCCGATCGGATCGCCGGCATCGCTCTATGAAAATGATCCGGCTCTCTGGCTTTCGCTGGTGACGCGGGAGAGCGTCGCGCCGCTGTTTGCGCCGCGGCCGCGCGATGCGAACAAGGGCACGTTCGGGCATGTGCTGGTCGTGGCGGGCTCGCGCGGGAAAAGCGGAGCGGCGGCGATGTGCGCGCTGGCGGCTTTGCGGGCCGGTGCGGGGCTCGTGACGGTGGCTTGTCCGGGATCCGTTCTGGCTTCGGTGGCCGAGTATGCGCCGGAAGTGATGACGGAGGCCCTGCCCGACACCGGAGGGTTCGAGCGCGTGATGGAACTGGCCGCGACGCGGTCGCTGGTGGCGATGGGGCCGGGGCTGGGAACGGCAGTGGAGACGGCGGAAATGGTGCGGCGCGTTTGCGAGACGCTCGAGAAGCCGATGGTCGTCGATGCCGATGGGCTGAATTGTCTCGCCGCGCATCCTGGCTGGACGGCGCCGGGACCGCGCGTGCTGACGCCGCATCCGGGTGAGATGAGCCGGTTGACCGGACGCGCCGTGAAACAGATTCAGAGTGACCGGATCGCGGAGGCTCGAGGGTTTGCGCAGGATCACAGGGTCACGCTGGTGCTGAAGGGCGAGCGGACTCTGACTGGCTTCGCGGATGGCCGTCTGTGGATCAATCCGACCGGCACGCCCGCGATGGCGACCGGCGGGACGGGCGACATTCTGACCGGGATGATTGCCGGGCTGATGGCGCAGTTTCCGCGCGATCCCGACCGCGCCGTTGCGGGCGCGATTTATCTGCACGGCCTCGCGGGCGAAGTGGCCGCGCGGCACATGACCGAGCAGGGCGTGATCGCAACCGATCTGCTCCGCTTTCTTCCCGAGGCGATTCGTGAAATCACAGGTCTTCCACACGCGGTCTGAAGAGGAGACGATTGCGCTGGGGCGCGCGCTGGCGAAGGAACTTTCTGGCGCGGTGCTGCTGATCGGCAATCTGGGCGCGGGGAAGACGACGCTCGCGAAGGGGATTGTGGAGGGACGCGGCGCGGCGTCGATGGATGAAGTGTCGAGCCCGACGTTCACGCTGATTCATCAGTACGGGCCGGTGTTTCACATCGATCTGTACCGGCTGGATGAAGCGCGCGAGGTGGAATCGCTCGGGCTCGACGATCTGTTTGCGAGCGGAGCGCTGGTTCTGCTGGAGTGGGCCGAGCGGTTTCCGGAGTTGCTGCCGAAACAGCGTACGGAGATTCGCGTGCGCGCGCTGCCCGATGAAAGCCGGGAGATTACGGTTGTGAGACCGGGGTAATCAGCGGATCAGGCTGGTTCGTTCCTCGAGCCGCACGATCCGCTGCTCGTGGCTGTCGAGCTTTTTTTCGATGCGGTCGAGGGGGCCCGGAATTTCATCGATTCGCCGATGGACCTCGGTGAAGCGGGCAGAGATATCGGCCCGAAGATCGTCGAATCGTTTGTTCTGGCTCCACGAGGCGAGCCGGATTGTCACGATCATGGTCAGCATGATCGGCAGGGCGATACTGACGAACTGCTGGAGCGGAGGGGACACTAAATTCACTTTACCGCCGTGGCGAAAGTCGAAGAAAATCTCAGGGAGGCCGTGATCTTTCCGCGGCTTCGTGATTTTCAGTTCTCTGACGGAGTCTTTTCGGCGTGCGTGACGACGATAATCTCCATCGGAGCTTTGCGGGCTTCGAGTCTGAGGCCGTACTTCTGAACTGCCACAGAAAGCGAGGGAGCTGGTTCGGAAGCCGTGTCGGGATCCGCCAGTGGGCCATCGCCGGCCGGGAGGCCACGAGTCGTCTCCGGCGCGAAAGTGAGATCGAAATCGTACTGGCCCGGAATGCCGGTCATATCGACCACCGGCCGCTCGGTGAAACGAGACAGGAGCGCCGTGAGGTTCGCCAATGTCGCCGACGGCGCCGTCACGCGCGCCTCCCCGGCGAGGAATCGAAACATCATCATCGAGCGCGGTCTGCCGTCGACGCCGAGCATTTTCGGCCCCTGATCGTTTGTTCTGATTTCGGCGGGTTTGAGCCTCGGGCCGTCTTTGCCTGGCGTGAGCGCATAGACCGGTTGCTCTTTCCTGTCGTGGCGGATGGAGAGTTTGAAGCGCTCAGCGAGAAGGCTCTGGAGCATCTCGGGGATCTGATCTTCTCTGACGCCGGCGGGAAGCTTCGCCGTGATGTCGAAACGGGCGTTATCGAGCCATTCGGGGTCCTGCACCTGAAAGTCCCTCACGCCGTACGCGGCGCGGATGCAGTCCTTAAGCGAGATGTTCGTATACCGGACCATCCCAGCGTCGGAGTCCATGCCGATCTGGATTGTCCCCATGGACGGGTGGTCGGACGGCTTGATGGAAGCGACTTCGAAGGACAGCGGTTGCTGTGCGAAGGCAGTTGTGGTGAGAGCCAGAGCGGAGAGCGTCCATGTGGTGCGGCGCGGCTTCATCGCTTCTCCAGTCCTTCTTCTGACGTGCGCCGGCCCGGAAAGGTTAGGGGCTGGCTGGCACCGGGATAAAAATCGTGTCAACATTTGCGGAATGAGAGGAATTATCACGCTCGTGACCTGCGCCGCGGCGATGGGCTTCTGGCCCGCCGTGTGCGCGGCCCAGAAGGCCGGGCCTGCCGCATGGCAGAACGACATGACGCCGATCGGCGCCTCCGACTGGAACTACGATTTCGCCGCTCACCTTCTCGAGCGAGCCGGATTTGGCGGAACACCGGAAGAGATCCAGCAGCTCGCCAGGCTGACGCCGGGGCAGGCGGTGGCAAGGATGGTCCGCTTCGAGGGCGCGCCGCAGGTGAATCTGCCGCCGTTTGACGAATCGGGTATTCACGATCCCGGTCTTGAGCCGTTTCCTCCCAGCCGTCCGGCTGTGACGGACATGGCGAAGGAAAAAGGCGAAGCGCTGGGCATCAAGGTGAAGCCTTCGGGCAATCGCCGGCTGCAGCCGATCGTGGATGAATTCTTCTACTGGCTGAGAGCGAGCGCGCTTGAAACCAATCGCGTCGGCTACTGGTGGGCGAACCGGATGCTCGAGAGTCCGCGGCCCCTTGAAGAGAAGATGGCGCTGTTCTGGCACGGGCATTTCGCTTCGAACGAAGCCAAGGTTCGCGACTACCGGAAGCTCCTCGGCGAACTCGAGATCTTCGAGCAGCAGGGGCTGGGCAACTTCAGAGACCTGACCGTGGCAGTCGC
>DASPQQ010000352.1:0-6706 GCA_035624885.1 Bryobacteraceae bacterium
ACGTTGTAGGTGACGCCGTTTTCGCGAATGCGCTGCCGCGCCGTCTTCCAGCGCCGCGCCATTTCCTCGGCGCCGAGCGAAGAGATCGCTGAAATGAAGCGGTGCCACGCCGGGCGAAGCGCGCCGCCCGGGTCCGACATCTCGTCGTAAACGCCCTCAGCCGTGCGGTAACCCGCGCTGAGCAGCGGTGGAGCGAGAGTGTTCAGGATACTCATTCGCTGCGCTCATTCCGTGGGATGCTCATTCCGGTGTGGGACGGCGGAGGTCTAGCGTGAAGGGAAATTCCACGTTGATCTCCGGCGGCGGAACTGCCATGGGGCCGGGCGTGTGCCCGATTGCACTGAAGCGGGCGAGACGGCGGCTTTCGGCTTCATAGGCATTTACCGGGAACTGCTCGCTGGCGCGGCCGCCGGGATGCGAGACGTGGTAGGTACATCCCCCGATCGAACGGCCCGACCATGTGTCCACGATATCAAAGACGAGCGGCGTATGAACCCCGATCGTGGGGTGCAGACAGGAAGGCGGCTGCCAGGCCCGATAGCGCACTCCACCCACCGGATTGGGCACGCGGCGGCCATTGCAAAGGACCACGTAACGATCGCTCGTCGTGCCCGTGATCTTCGCCTGCAGACGCTCGAGCGACGAATCGACATTGCGCGCCGTCCCGCTCGCGAGAGCCTCTTCGCCGAGGACATGCCACGGTTCGAGCGCATGCCGCAATTCGAGCGTGATGCCGCGCGCGTGCACGGTCCCGATGAGCGGGAAACGGAATTCGACGTGCGGCGCGAACCATTCGGATTTGACCGCGTAACCGGCCTCGCGCAGTTCATGGAGCACATCCTGCCAGTCGAGTTCAATGAAGTGCGGCAGCAGGAACCGGTCATGCAGCGCCGTGCCCCAGTGGACGAGCTTCCGGCGATACGGTTCGCGCCAGAACCAGGAGATGAGAATGCGCACCAGAAGCTGCTGCGCCAGGCTCATGCGCGCGTGCGGAGGCATTTCGAAAGCGCGCAGTTCGACGAGCCCGAGACGTGAGGACGCGCTCTCCCACGGATAGAGCTTGTCGATGCAGAGTTCGGTGCGGTGCGTGTTGCCGGTGAGGTCGGTGAGGATGTGGCGGAAGACGCGGTCGACCATCCACGGCATGATGTTCGGCTGTCCATTATCCGGAATCTGATTGAAGGCGATTTCGAGTTCGTAAAGCGAATCGGTGCGCGCTTCATCGACGCGCGGATGCTGGCTGGTGGGGCCGATGAAGAGACCGGAGAAGAGATACGAAAGCGACGGATGGTTCTGCCAGTAGCCGACAAGACTGCGCAGCAGATCGGGGCGCCGCAGAAAAGGACTGTCTTCGGGCGTTGCCGCGCCGATGACCACATGATTCCCGCCCCCAGTGCCGATATGGCGGCCATCGAGCAGGAATTTCTCCGTGCCAAGACGCGATTCGCGCGCCAGATCGTAGAGCGCCGTCGTGTTGGTCACCAGTTCATCCCACGATGCGGAGGGATGGATATTGACTTCGATGACGCCGGGATCGGGCGTGACCTTCATGTTCGCGACGCGCGGATCCGAGGGCGGCTGGTAGCCCTCGATGAGCACCGGAATTTTGAGGTACGCCGCCGTGTCTTCGATCGCCGCGATGAGGTCGAAATAATCGGCCAGAAATTCGACCGGCGGCATGAAGACGTAGAGTCTGCCACCGCGCGCTTCGACGCAAAGCGCGGGGCGCGAGACCCATGGCGAAGAGACGCCGGGAGCGGGCGGCCTGGCCTTCGGCATCCGTTGCGCAACACGCCGGTTGGCCGGGACACTGAATCGCTCCGGCCGGCGTTCCGGGCGCGGCGGAAGCTTCTCGCGCGGGGCCATGGGATCGGCCTCCCAGGAATATTGAACGTCTTCCGGTCTGGTCCACGGCAGCGCGTCGAGCGGAAGCCGGTAGCCCATGGGCGAATCGCCGGGGATCAGGAAGATGCGTTCGGTGCGGGTGAACCACGGCTGGCTGGTCCACCGGGTGCCCACGCGCCGCAATGGCAGAACGTAGCCGATCGTTTTGCCCGGACCCTGCTCAAAGAGGCGCGCAATGCGCTGGCGCTCGATCGGATCTTCCAGATTGTTCTGGATGACGTCGACGTTGACCGGCAGCCGCCGCTCCTTCCACATGTAATAGAAGCAGTCTTCGCAAGCCGGCATCATGTATTCGGCTTCGACCAGCAGACGCGCGCACAGCGCTTCGAGGAAGCGGCTCGCGTCATGCGCGTTGTATCCGTAATCGGCGCCTTCGTTGCCGATGAGTGCCTGGTTTTCCCAGATCGCCACGCCGTCCCTGCGCCAGTAGCAGGTGAGCGCCCAGCGCGGCAGTGGTTCGCCCGGATACCATTTGCCCTGGCCGAAGTGAACGAGCCCGCCGGGCGCGAAGCGGTCGCGCATGCGGTTGAAAAGATCTTCCGCGAGCCGGCGCTTGGTGGGCCCATGCGCGGCCACCGTCCACTCGGCCGAATTGGAATCGTCGATCGAGACGAAGGTCGGTTCGCCGCCCATGGTCAGCCGGACATCGCCGTCCAGGAGTTCGCGGTCCACCTGATGGCCGAGTTCGACAATGTCGTTCCACTGCGCTTCTGAATAAGGCTTCGTGACGCGCGGCGTTTCGAGAATGCGCGTCACCGTCATTTCATGGCGGAATGCCGATTCGCACTCGTCGAGGAGGCCGGAAATCGGCGCCGCGCTCGACGCGTCGGGCGTGCAGGCGAGCGGAATGTGCCCTTCCCCGGCAAACAGCCCGGAAGTGGGATCGAGCCCTACCCAGCCGGCGCCCGGCAGATAGACTTCAGTCCAGGCATGAAGATCGGTGAAATCGCGATCCGTGCCCGAGGGCCCGTCGAGCGATTTCACATCCGGCGTGAGCTGGATGAGATAGCCCGAGACAAAGCGCGCCGCGAGTCCCAGATGGCGCAGGATCTGGACGAAGAGCCACGCCGTGTCCCGGCACGAGCCCTTGCGCAGCGTGAGCGTCTCCTCGCAGCTCTGAATCCCGGGTTCGGGCCGGATGACGTAGCCGATCTCCTTCTGCAGACGCTGGTTGAGAGAAACCAGGAAATCGACCGTCCGGACGGGCGCGCGGTCAACCGATGCAACCCACTTCCTGAGCTCCGGGCCCGCCGGCTCGGTCTCGAGATACGGCCGCAGCTCCCGCGCCAGCGAAGCCTCGTAAGTGAACGGGCAGTTTTCGGCGTCAGGCTCGAGGAAGAAATCGAACGGATTGAAGACCGCCATCTCGGCGATGAGATCGACTTCCACCCTGAACCCGCTGGCCGGTTCGGGGAAAACGAGCCGCGCCAGATAGTTCGACTGCGGATCCTGCTGCCAGTTGATGAAGTGGGTTTTGGGCTCGATTCTGAGCGAATAGGCAAGGATCGGCGTGCGGCTGTGAGGCGCCGGACGCAGCCGTACGACCTGCGGGCCGAGACGAATCGGGCGGTCGTATTGGTAATCCGTGACGTGGTGGAGCGCGACGTGAATGGCCATGGTCCGGGTGTCGTGAGAAACAATGGCCGCGGCGCGGACGGGGGGCGCGGATAGGGTAGTCTAGCACGCGCTTCGAAAAACTGTTTTCTACGCCGAGCCGTTCTCAGGGCTCAACCGGGTGGACGCCTGCGAACGGTGGAATCCCGTAAGCGATTGACAGGACTCGGATCCGGAAATGTTGTGAGCGCGTTGACGATCGGAGCAGTAACGCCAGGTGGGCCGGGGACGTCCCTACTGACGGCATTCACGAACGCCGAGGAGCCGATTACGATGCGCCGCGCATTCGCGACTATAGCCAGTCTGCTATTGGCCTTGACGCTGATCCCGGCCGCAGCACGCGCCGACGATCCCCTCTTCCTCAACACGCTCGAGGGCCTCGGATGCTTTGAAAACCTGGCCACGCCCGAGTACCCCGCCGATGCCGTCAGTAAGAATATCGACGGGTTTGTGTGGGCAACCATCAAAGTGAGCCAGGAAGGGAAAATGGCTTCGATCGAGACCAACGTGATTTCGAATTCCAACGATGCGAAGTCCTACCTCGTCCCGCCGGTGGAAAAGGCAATTCGGGCTGCCTCGGTGAAGGCGGAATGCAACGGTAAGACGATTTCCATCGATTTCCGCTACGAGTTGCCGCAGGACACTTTCGCTTCAACACCCGGCGAATCGTCTTACCTCGTCCGCATCCGCAGCACCACAACGGTAGCAGAAAAGAGCAAAGAATAGCCTTCAGCGTCTGGTTGCGACGATGCCGGCGAGTTCGCCGCCGGCAAGGACCGGCGTGCAGGTCCAGTCGCCCGAATATGTCCGGCAGTCATCGCCCGCGGGATCGAGAAGCTCCCAGGTGACGCCTCCCGCCTCGGCTACGGCCGCCGCCACAGCCCTGTACTTCTCCGCCTCGAGCGCCGCGGCGCGCTGGTCCGTAATATCCACGAAGCACCCCATATAACCCGCAAACGTTCCGTCTTCGAGGAAGCGCGGCTTGCCGCTCGCGTGCATCCACCGGTAGACGCCGTCGCGGCGAAGCATGGGGAATTCGATGCTGCTGGGCTGCCGGGCGATGAAGGCGTCGCGGTAACTGCGGAGCACCGTTTCCCGGTAGTCGGGGTGAAACGTTTCCGCAAATCCCTCTCCCATTTCATCTTCGAGAGTCCTGCCCGTGAATTCGAGCCACGTGTCGTTGACGAACGAACACCCGGCGCTCGAATCGGCGCAAAAAATCAGGACGGGCGCGCAGTTGGCGATATTGCGGAAGCGGGCTTCGGCCTCGCGCATCGACAGCTCCGCCGCCCGAGCGTCGCTCGCAATCCCGCAGAGTTCCATCTGGCGGCCGAACACGCCGGCCAGTTCGGCAAGCACGTCGCGCTCGCGCGCCGTGAAATCGGGACGCGCCTCCGTGTCGGCAACGATCAGCAGCCCGAAGGCCAGCCCCTCGCTCGAGCAGAGCGGCGCGGAACAAACCAGCTGCAGGCCGTCGCCTGCGAACCCGGCGGAATCCGGGTCGTCCGGGCTGGGCCAGAGGATGGGCCAAGCCGTGGCCGGGCTCACCGGCCACGTCTCCCGCAGGCTTTGGCAACGCTCGATGCCATCGCCGACGCGCGTGACCACCTGGAGGTTGGGCCCGAACAAAGCCATGTACGAAATGGGCACGCGGAAGATCGCTGCCGTCAGCCTCGTCAGCCGGAGGATGTCCGCGGATTCCGGCTCGACAGCATCCGAATGGGCAGAAACAGACAGATCCGCGGATGAAAGCATGACTACATGAACAGGATCGGCCGAAAAGATTGCGAACTTTAGCCCGCACTCCGACTACCTCATGGAGGCTGCGCATTCTGCCGATAAGCGGGCTATCGACGTGATCTCCATAAAGAAATTCCTGGCCTTGAATACCGAATCGGAACAGACGCTGATGCATGTCGTGCGCCTGCTGGTGGAAGGGATCGGCCGCCACGTGGTCACGGTCGATCCCGCCGAAGCCGCGCGTTTCCGCAGGAGCGTTGAAGAGGTCTCCCAGAAACTGCAGGAAGAGATCTCCCCTGCCGAGTTGCTGGTCCGGGCAGGCTCGGTGGTGCAGGCGCTCGAAGATCACGCTTCCCGCAGCACCCAGGATCTGCAGTTGCAGATGGCCGAACTGCAGCACATGGTGAAAATGCTCACCGCGACGGTGAGCGCGATTTCAGCCGCGGGCGAGACCAACGTGGGGCGGCTCGGCGAGATCGAAAAGCAGGTGGAGAGCGCATCGGCGCTCGACGACGTGCGGACCATCAAGGCGCGGCTGGCCGATTGCCTCACCGACATCCGCAGGGAAACGCAGCGCCAGCGGAAGGAGACGGGCGCGACCATCGAGCAGCTCACGCAGGGATTGAGCGAAGCGCGCCGGACGGTGGTGGATACGGCGACGGGCACGGTACGCGATGAAGTTACCGGCCTCGGTTTGCGCGCCGATGCGGAAGCGGCCATGGCGGAACCGGCCAGACCCGGCGGCCAGACATTTGTAGCCGTGATGGTGCTCGAGCGCCTGCAGGCCGTGAACCGGAAGTTCGGCGTGGAGATCGGCGATCAGATTCTCGCCGAATTCGGCCGCGTCGTGCGCAGGAGTCTGCAGCCTGACGACCGGCTCTTCCGCTGGGGCGGACCGGCGCTGGTCGCGCTGGTGACCCGGCCCGCGACCATCGAGCGCGTGCGCGTCGAGATCTCGGGCATCATGGATGCGAAATGGGAACACACCATCCGGACCGCCTCGCGCAGCATCCTGCTGCCGATTACGTCCCGCTGGGCGGTCATGCCGCTGATGGCGGCGCCGCGCCTGCTCTATCACAAAATCGACGTGTTCGCGGCCGCGCCTTCCGCGCGCGACCAGTGAAGCGTCCCGGCGAAACGCGCGGCGCTCGCCGCGCCTGGACCTGCGGCTTCAGAGACTGTGTGAGAACTGCACTCAGGACCTCTGCTCCTGCAGGAGCCGCTAAGGAAAACCGGGACAGACTCCTTTTTCGCGTTACAAAACTTCTGCGTGAGAGCGAGGACGGCGCGAAAAAGGTTGTCTGTACCGGATTTTCCGGACCACGCTCGCAGCCGAATACCCGTGGACCGGAGTTCTCACACAGACTGTTCAGCCGCGGCCTGTCGCTCCGCGAGGACGGTAACCTGATGAGCGGAACCGCTTACTAGCCTTCAGCCCGTGTAAGCC
>DASPQQ010000353.1:0-3473 GCA_035624885.1 Bryobacteraceae bacterium
CATCCAGTAGTGCAGGAACGTATCGTAAATGCCCGTTCCGTTGACCATGGCATCGAGGAACCGCGTCGCCAGCAGCCGCACCTGGCGCGCCATCCCGGCGCGCTTCTCCGCCGTGTCTCCACCCCAGTAATTGAGCAGATACTCCGCCGTCGACTCGACGCTCCTCAGGTACTCGCGGTACTGCGGGTCGCGGCGCACGTGGTCTCTGATTTTCCCGACCGCGCTCTCGCTCATATAGAGCGGCTTCGAAGCCGCCTTCAGTTCCGCATCGAGGGGATACCGGTGCACTTTGTTGAGATTGATGCCGCTGTGCAGATTCATCTGCCGGCTGATCGTCGGCTGCCGCGAAGGCCCGCCCAGATCCTCGCCCTTCACGCCGGTGAAGATGCTCCAGTCGAATCGCATCCGGCTGAAGATTCTCGCGTCCGGCGCGCGCCGGTTGATCTCGACCCGGATACCCGCGGCGCGGCTGCCGTTGCTGTTCGTCGTATAAGCGCCGACGCCGTTGAACGCCGCCCCGAGAGCACGCGACGTCCGCCCGGCGAAGATGCCGAACAGATTCGCCGTGTCCGCCGCCTGGGCATTGTAAAACTGCCAGTACCAGCCGCTGTCGGTCACCCACGGGTCCCACACCGCCATGCGCTGAATGCACGCGCCGGCCGAGTTGTAACAGGAAGGCTCGGGCGGATCGAAGGTCAGCCTCCGGATCGCGTCCTCGTCGGTCGGCTGCGTGAAGACGCGTCCATCCGCGAAGTGGCCGAGCGCCGCCGAATGCGCGAAATGCCCGCGGTACCTGGCCTCATCCGGATCGAGCCCGGGCGAGATGAGGAACTGGTAGCGCATGTCGATGTTGGTGTCTTCCTCGAGGAGAATGGAAGGCTGATCCGCCTGCATCTCCACCGTGCATCGATAGTAATCCTCCGGCCGCGCGAAGCTGTAGCTCAGCTCCACCACCACCTTCAGCGGACCCCGCTCGAGGAACCGCACCGCCAGCGCCTTCGCCGTGAGATGGCGCTCCCGCGCGTCGAGCAGATAGTTCGGACCGGCCGCCGTCCACACGCCGTCGCGATAGCGGATGCCCTCGACCGGCGCCAGATCCGTCGCCTCCGCCGCCCGCGGAATCCGGATCCCGGTGAGGCCATTCGTCAGCTCGGTATACGCGGCGCCGTTCCTGACTTCAATGCCGCGCACAGCGGCATGCGCCGCGCGGCCCTCGTAGAGCCGCCACGTTTTCTGCGCCCGCGCGGGAAGATCGGTTTCAACCGCGAGCCGGTTGCCCGAAAGCAACTGGAACGGCACTTCCGTCCCGTCAGGCCCGATGACATAGCTCTTCGCGGGGTCCGGCTTCGAATGCAGATCGAAGTCGATGATCTGCCGCGGATGCGAGACACCGAACTCCTCGCGGATGGTGAACGTCTCGATCTGCGCCGAAGCCAGCGCAGCCGACCCGATCAGAGCCGCGAGCAGAAACCGCATCACTTCATCTCAATTCGCGCAGCATCGATGACCGCGGGCAAGCCGAAGAGCGGATCGTCCGGAATCCCGAGCCCGAGGTCGCGTTCCGCTGCGCGCGTGTCCGCCACGAAACGCATCACTTCCACCTCGCGCCGCGCGGCAATCTCGACCGTTGACCGCGACCCCGCCGCAGCCACCACCCGCTGCGCCAGATCCACGATCGTCGTGCCCCTGCCGCAGCCGATATTGAAAGGCCCCGCCAGATGAGGCCCTGTACCCAGCCGCACCAGCGCATCGACCACCGTATCGACCCACACGAAGTCCATCACCTGCGTGGCGCCGAACAGCGTCAGAGGCTGGTCCCGCAGCGCGGCATGGACGAATTTCGGAATCACCCGCCCCTGGTCGCCGGGGCCGTAGACGTTGGCGAGCCGCACGATCGAGATCTCCATCCCGCTCATGAACGCCCCGCAGCACTTTTCGCCCGCGGCCTTGCTCGCCCCGTAGATGTTGCGGGGTTCGAGCGGCGCGTCTTCACTGACCGGCAGGGTCACGCCTTCGCCATACACTTCGCGCGACGAACTGAAGACCACCCGCTTCACTCCGTTCGCCTGCGCCGCACGCAGCACCCGGAACGTCCCGGTGACGTTGGTCGAGAAGCAGTACTCGGGATCTGCCGCGGCCGACATCACCGCCGACTCCGCCGCAAGGTGATAAACCAGATCGACCCCGCGGGTCAGTTCGAGAAGCAGCTGCTCGTCGCGGACATCGCCCTCGACGAACCGGGTGTCGCCCGCAACCGCCGCGCGCCGTCCGCGCCGGAGATTGTCGAGCGCCATCACATCGCGGATGCCGCTGCAGCCGAGACGCCGGGCAAGGCGGCTGCCGATGTAACCTGCCCCGCCTGTGATCAGGACTCTCATCCCTTCGCCGCCTCCACGATCGCGGTGTACTGCGGCAAGAGGCAATCGACGGAGAACGCATGCGCGGCTTTGCGCATCCTCTCATCGGGGGCCGAAGCATGGGTCATCCGCTCGATGCGCCGCACCACCGCGCTCACATCGCCATGATTCACGATGGTGATCGGCAGTTCGGGGTTCGCCGTCGAAATATCGCCCACGTGGCTCGCCACCGGCCCGATGAACAGCACGGGAATCCCGATCGCCATCACGTTGTAAATCTTGCAGGGGTGGACGAGACCGGCCAGCGGCTCGCCGAGCACCACCAGATGCAGGTCGGCCGACGAGAGCGAGGCCGAAAGTTCCGGCAGCGGCTGATACGGCAGACACAGCACGTTCTTCAGCCCATTCTGCGCCGCGAACTCCCGCACACGGGCATGCTCGCTGCCGCCGCCCACGAAACAGAAGGCGATGTCGCCGCGGTTCGCCAGCCGCTGCGCCGCTTCAAGCACCGTATCGAGCGGATGGATCGGACTGTGATTGCCGGAATACATCACAACGAACTTGTCGGTCAGGCCATGGCGCGCGCGAAACGCCTGGCGTCCGGCTTCGTTGTAGCGCACCTCCTGGTCGTGCGACCACGGCGGCAGCATCGCGACCTTCTCCGGCGCGAGGCCTTTCGCCACCATCCGGTCTTTCATGAACCGGTCGAGCGCCACCACCCGGTCCGCCGTTCGGGCGCTGAAGCGCAGCACCGATTCGAGCAGCTTCGCGGTTGTCGAATCGGCGCGCAGCCAGCCCGCCGCAATGGCTTCGTCCGGGTTGAGATCCATCACCCAGAAAATAAACCGCCCGCCTTTCAGACGCACAAACAGGGCCGCCAGCGCCGAGATCAGAGGCGGCGAAGTGAGCGCGATCACCACATCGAAGCGGCCCATCGAGAGCATGCGCCAGAAGCAGGTGAGAAAGAAGCTGGCGATGTTCAGCGCGCGTTTGCCTTTGTTGCCCTTCCCCGTGGCGAACGTCGGCACCCGGTAGATGCGCATGCCGTTCCACGTCTCACGCGCGGGAAAGCTCAGCGTGGGATCGTCATAGCCCCGGCGGCTCGCAATCACGGTG
>DASPQQ010000354.1:0-7598 GCA_035624885.1 Bryobacteraceae bacterium
CCCCCGTTGCTTGATCGGCGGAGAGAACGTGCCTCTGTATACCACCCCTCGGCAAGAGAGGTATCGCTGCGGCCCGTGAAGCTTCTGTCTGGCTTCAGACTTTCCGCACCGATCGTGAGTAACGCGCCACGAGGGGATCCGCCGTCAGCAACGCAATCCCTTCCACCAGCGACTGGGCGATCAGCAGCCGGTCGAAGGGGTCTTTGTGGATCGGCGGCAGGTCCGCGGTCGCCGCCGCGTGCTCGCTCAGGACCGGCAGCTCGGAGTATCCGTTGTCGAGGAGCCCGCGCCGCAATATCCGGGCATCAGCCTGAAAGTCCTCCCGCCCCAGCGCCGACTTGAGGGCGACTTCCCAGATGCTGGCCGGGCTGAAGAGCGGCTCGTTGCCCGGATCTTCAATAAGACGGCGGGCCTCCGCCGGCAGACGTTTCGGCTGGCCCGCCGCCCACAACAGAAGATGCGTGTCGAGCAGGAGTTTCAATCGCCATCCCCGAACATCTTTTCAATTTCGGCGGAACCCATCCGGTCGAAATCCCGCGGCACCCGGATCTGCCCTTTCAGGAAACCCAGCCGCCGCTGTTCCCGCGGGCCGGGTGCGTGCAGGGCCGAAACGCCCCCGAACTCCCGGTTGGTTCGCATACCATGAAAACGTATGCCCCAGCCGGCAACCCTCACCAGCCCCGCGCAGGGCTGCGCCTTTCTCACTCACGCGCCCGAACCCGCCTCCCTCTTCACCCCCGAAGACCTCTCCCCCGAGCACCGCGCCATCGCCCGCACCACAGACGAATTCTTCGCCAATGAAGTCGTCCCGCATCTCGAAGCCATCCGCCACCGCGACCCCGAACTCACCCGCCGCATCATGCGCAAGTCCGCTGAAATCGGACTCACCGGCGTCCAGATCCCCGAACGCTTCGGCGGCATGGAACTCGATCTTGCGAGCGTCATGCTCGTCGCCGAGCACCTCGCCAGAGACGCGTCCTATGCCGGATGGCACTCCGCCCACACCGGCATCGGCACCCTCCCTCTTCTCTACTTCGGCACCGAGGAACAGAAGCAGCGCTATCTCCCGAAAATCGTTTCCGTCGATCTGCTCGCCGCCTACGCCCTCACCGAACCGCAGGCCGGGTCCGATTCACTCGGCGCCCGCACCCGCGCCGACCTCAACCCGGAAGGCACGCACTACATCCTCAACGGCCAGAAGATGTGGATCACCAACGGCGGCGCGGCCGATCTGTTCACCGTCTTCGCGAAGGTCGGTGGCGAGAAATTCACGGCATTCCTGGTCGAACGCGCCTTCCCCGGAGTCAGCTCCGGCGCCGAAGAGCAGAAGATGGGCATCAAAGGAACATCCACCACGGCGGTCTATTTCGATAACGTCCCGGTGCCCGTCGAAAACGTACTCGGCGAAATCGGACGCGGCCATCTCATCGCCTTCAACATCCTCAACGTCGGCCGCATGAAGCTCGGCGCGGCCACCACCGGCGCCGGCAAATACGTGCTCGGCATCTGCCTCAAATACGCGAAACAGCGTCGCGCCTTCGGCGCCACCATCTCCACTTTCGGAGCCATCCAGCACAAGCTCGCGGAAATGGCCATCCGCATCTACGCCGGCGAATCGATGCTCTGGCGCGTCGCCGGTCTCATCGAAGAAGCCACGCGTTCCGGCCAGACCGAGCTCAAAGCCATCGAAGAATACGCCGCCGAATGCTCCATGATCAAAGTCTTCTGCTCGGAAGTCCTGAGCTACGTCGTCGATGAAGGCGTCCAGATCCACGGCGGCTACGGCTTCCATCAGCACTACGACGTGGAACGCGCCTACCGCGATTCCCGCATCAACCGGCTGTTTGAAGGCACCAACGAAATCAACCGTCTCGTCGCCGCGGGGATGCCGCTCAAGCGCGCTGCGCGCGGCCTCAACGACCTTCTCACCACCGAGCCGAATCCTGATGGCACGCCCGTCGGCAATGCCAAAGCCGCTCTGCTCTTCGCCCTTCGCGCCGCCCACGCAAAGCACGGCGCGGACCTCGAAAAACAGCAGGAACTCATCATGAATCTCGCGGACATGATGATGGAAATCCTCGCCATGGAATCGGCCACGCTGCGCGCGCAAAAGATCAATTCGCCCAGCGCGCTCGCCATGGCGCAGGTCTGCGCGCACGATTCGCTCGCCCGCATCGAATCCTCCGCCCGCAACATCCTCTCCAACTGCGCGCCGCCCGAAGCCTGGTTCACTCTGCGCGCCTTCACCAGCCTCCCGCCGGTCGATGCCATCGGCCTGCGCCGCCAGATCGCCGAGCGCCTGCTCGCAAAGGAATCCTATGCCGTCTGAATTACAGTCAGGAGCCCTTGCACCCATCCAGACCGGAGCCGAATACATCGAATCGCTCCGCGGCCGCAATCTCAAGGTCTGGTACATGGGCGAGCTCGTCAAAGAGCCGGTCGATCACCCCGTCATCCGCCCCTCCATCAACGCCGTCGCCCGCACCTACGATCTCGCCGTCGAAAACCCCGATCTCGCCACCGCCTGGTCTTCTCTCTCGCACCGCCGCGTCAACCGTTTCCTCCACGTCACCGAATCGCCTGAAGACGTGGTCGCGCAGAATCGCATGCAGCGCCGCCTCGGCCAGCTCACCGGCACCTGCTTCCAGCGCTGCGTCGGCATGGACGCGCTCAACTCTCTCTACTCCGTCACCTTCGAGATGGGCGCGCCCTATCACGACCGCTTCAAAAACTTCCTCATCCGCATGCAGGAGCAGAACTGCGTCATCGGCGGCGCCATGACCGATCCCAAAGGCGATCGCTCCAAAGGCCCCGCCGATCAGGCCGATCCCGATCTCTTCGTCCATATCGTCGGGCGCCGTCCCGATGGCGTCGTCCTGCGCGGCGCCAAGATGCACCAGACCGGCTGCATCAACTCGCACTGGATCGTCTTCATGCCGACCATGCGGCTGCGCCCCGCCGATCGCGATTACGCCGTCGTCGCTGCCGTCCCGGTGGACCACCCCGGCCTGACTTTCATCTACGGCCGCCAGTCCTGCGACACGCGCGCTCTCGAAGGCGGCTCTGTCGATCAGGGCAACGCGCAGTTCTCCGGCCAGGAAGCCATGATCATCCTCGACGATGTCTTCGTCCCCAACGACCACATCTTCATGAACGGCGAAACCGACTGGGCCGCCCCGCTCGTCGAGCGCTTCACTTCCTACCATCGCCGCTCCTACGTCTGCAAAACCGGACTCGGCGATGTCATCATCGGCGCCGCCGCGCTCATTGCCGACTACAATGGTGTGGCCGGTGTCTCGCACGTTCGCGACAAGCTCGTCGAAATGACCCACCTCAACGAAACCATCTATGGCGCGGGCATCGCAGCCTCGCACGAATCGCAGCCCACCGCCGCCGGCAATTACCAGCCGGATGACATGCTCGCCAACGTCTGCAAGCACAACGTCACGCGGTTTCCCTACGAACTCTCGCGCCTCGCGCAGGACCTCGCCGGCGGACTCGTCGCCACGCTGCCTTCCGAAAAAGACTTCGACAACCCCCAAACCGGCCCGCTCCTTCGCAAATTCCTGCAGGGCCGCGAAGGCGCTTCCGCCGAAGACCGCGCCCGCATCCTGCGCCTCATCGAGAACATGACCCTCGGCCGCAACGCCGTCGGTTACCTCACCGAATCCATGCACGGCGCGGGCAGCCCGCAGGCACAGCGAATCCAGATCGCCCGTCAGATGCATCTCGACGAGAAGAAGAAACTCGCAAAGAAACTCGCCGGAATCGATTAAACACACATGAGAGAAGCCGTCATCGTAGCCAGTTCCCGCACTGGCCTCGCCAAAGCCGCGCGCGGATCCTTCAACATCACGCGCCCCGAAGACCTCGCCGCGCACTGCGCCAGGGATGTGCTCCGCAAAACGCCGCAGCTCGATCCCGTCGAAATCGACGACCTCATCCTCGGCTGCGGCCAGCCCCACGGCCAGCAGGGTTTCAACATCGGACGCATCGCCGTCGTGCTCAGCGGGCTCCCGGTCTCCATCGCCGGCACCACCATCAACCGCTTCTGCGCCTCCGGCCTCAACGCCATCGCCGTCGCCGCCCACCAGATCATGCATGAAGGCGCCGATGCCGTCATCGCCGGCGGCATCGAAAGCATCTCGCAGTTGAAACGCGACACCGCCTACCATCCCTGGCTCAAAGAGCATCGGCCGCAGATCTATATGGTGATGGGCGAAACCGCCGAGGTCGTCGCCAAACGCTACAACATCAGCCGCGAGGCGCAGGACGAATACTCGCTCATCAGCCAGCAGCGCACCGCGCGCGCCCAGCAGGAAGGCTTCTTCAAAGGCGAAATCGCGCCCATGAAAACCACTATGGCTATTTACGATAAAGCTACCGGCGAGCAGATCGGCACGAAGGAAGTGGTTTGCGACAAGGACGAATGCAATCGCCCCGATACCACGCTCGAAAGCCTTCTCTCGCTGAAACCGGTCTTCGATACCACCAGCGGCAAAGGCAGCGTCACGGCGGGCAACTCCTCGCAGCTCTCCGACGGCGCATCCGCCACGCTCGTCATGTCGCGCGAGCGCGCCGATCAACTCGGCATCCCTTACAAGCTGATCTTCCGAGGCTTCAACGTCTCCGGCCTCGAACCGGATGAAATGGGCATCGGCCCCGTCTACGCCGTCCCGCGCCTGCTCCAGCGCAAAGGCCTGAAAACGTCCGACATCGATCTCTGGGAACTGAATGAAGCCTTCGCCGTACAGGTGGTCTACTGCCGCGACCGCCTCGGCATCCCGATGGACATCCTCAACGTCAACGGAGGCTCGATCTCCATCGGCCATCCGTTCGGCATGACCGGTTCGCGCATGGTCGGCACTCTGGCCAACGAACTGGCCCGCCGCCCCGGTTCAAAGTACGGCATCGTCACGATGTGCGTCGGCGGAGGCCAGGGCGCAGCCGGCCTGTTCGAAGCCGTGCACTGATGCAGGAAGTCGAGTTCAGAATCCCGCGCGATGCGGACCTCCGCCGGGCGGAGCAACTGATCGAAGAGGCCTGCGCGGCGCTGAATCTGACGCCTGCAATGAAGGGCGCGCTCGCCAGTTACCCAGGCTCAACCCACTGGCACTATAAGAACGGCAAAGAAAAAGGAACGCTCGAACTGACGCTTTCGCCGCGCGACCGCCGCATCTGGGCACAGGTCCAGAGCCGCCGCAAGGCGCCGTGGATCGACACGCTGTTGCGCGAAGTTCAGGGCAGAATCGAACGCGCGCTTAAGACTTCGCCGGATACTTCGACCAGACCGACGTCTTCCCGTCAGCCGTAAACAGCATCACCGAATACGCCTGCGCCGTCGAACCCTCCATGCCGGGAGATCCCATCACCATCCCCGGCACCGCGAGACCAGCCGCCTTCGGCTTCTCCCTCAGCAATCGCTGAATATCCGCCGCCGGAACATGCCCTTCGATCGCGTACCCTTCAACAACAGCCGTGTGGCATGATGCCATCGCTTCCGGCACGCCATACTTCTGCCGGTAGGGCGCGGTATCCGGGACATTCTCGAACTGCACATCAAAGCCGTTCGACTTCATGTGCGCCACCCACTGTCCGCAACATCCGCACGTCGCGGTCTTGTAAACCTGCACATGCGTCGCCGCCGCGAGCAGACGCCCCGCGAGACCCGCCACCGGCAGCGCCAGCGCCGCTCGAAGAAAGCTCTTTCTGTTCATGAACACAGTTTAAATCCGGGCATCGGCGGTAACGCACCGGGTCTCGCCGGGCGGAATCGGTAAACATTGGGCGACATGGCGGGAGTAATCCCGGCGAACGCCGCTTCCGGACAGTCTGAGCATAGGCGACTATACGTTCGGTCACCCCTTCACAGGTCAGTTCGCCGAGGGCTTCTCAACGTGATCGATTACGAGGACTTCTGCCTGGGCCCTCGTGGAGCCGAGCTTCAGCCCCAGTTGCTGCTCGAACGCAGCAAACACATCAGGCGGGGCATCGGGACTGTCGTTCCCGGAAGGCTGCGGACCAAAAAACAGCATACCGGCGTCGGGCGTAAACTTGAGCGTAAAGTCGTATTTGTCCGTGAGCCCGGTCTGATCGACGACCGGCTTGTCCAAGATGGAGCCCTGCAAAGTGCTGCCGACTTCCGCTATCGTCGCATTCCTGACATTAAAGTTCACTCCAGGCGTCCCTCTTCCGAAAAACAAGCCAGGAAGGCCGTTCGGGTCCGACTGGCTCTTCGTAAGCTTTGCGCCTGTTTTTGCGACAGTGATTGCATAGACCGCAAGTTCGCGCTTCTCGCTGTGAAATTTAAGCTGAAATCGTTCCGCAAGCAGCTTCTGCATGATGATCTTCAGTTGAGCGACACTGGGCTGACCGGGCGCATCGGGCTTGATTGTCAGATCGTACTTCTCGGACCCAATCCAGGATGGAGCGCCTGCGATCTGTTTTGAATGGATGCTGTAAGCCTCTGTGATGAGATCATTCAGCGTCGTATTGATGGTGACAATGTCCTGGCCTCTTACGGTAAAGAGTTTGCCCTGCCGATCCGGGTCGCTCGGCTTGATCGTCGCCACCTCAAAGCCCGGATCCGGGTTGGCCATTCGCACTGGCGGTGGGGGCGGATCGGGAATGGTCCATGCTGTCTGGGGTGTGGCACGCGTAAGAGTCAGCGGCACGGGTTGGCCCTGCGACCACGTACCTTCGATCGTATTGCCGTCTGCGCTGAGTCTGCCTTCGTAGGTGCCGTTCAACGACACGAAAGAGAGCTTCAGATTCGAGCCGCTGGCGGTAACGGCGTTCGCCGTAAGCGGTCGCGCTCCCTGATCAATGCTGTAGAAGACAGCGGCCAGCTTGTCTCCTTCGTTGACGGAAATTTTGATCACAGTTCGCAGTTCGCCCCTCGGCGCCTGCGGCGCCTTGATGGCACCCTGCCATGTGCCTGTGAATGTCTGGCCCAGGAGCGCGCCTGCGTGCAGAGTGGCAATGGCGAACCCCAACAACAGTAGTTTCTTCATGGTCCGTCTCCTTCGGATCGATCCGGCGATCACCGATTATCTTAATTGCGTTTTGACGTCAAAATGTAGTTTGCCGTGAAGAGCTTAAGGAACGGTGACCAGGTCAGCCAAGGCAGTGCGCCTGGTGCTCGGCTACCGGCGGTGGCGGGGTCGCACCGCTTCGTGTTCCGGACGGCGTGTGCTGACGCGGGATAAAGACAGCACCGAAACCCGCGATAAACGCCGTAGCGTTTGCTGGAGAGGGCGAACGAAACGAGGTCCGAAAGGCGACTGGCTACGAACTGCAGGAGAGACTGAGGTCGCGCTCGCGAGGCTCAAATCCTGTGCGAAACTGGCTGCGTCGCCCTTCCGGTAAACCATGCTCTTCGCGCGCGTAGCGGAAACGTCCCGTCAGGTCGCCGCCACTTCGAAGCGCCTCGCCAAAATCGATCTCCTCGCCACGCTCCTCAACCAGCTCACTCCCGAAGAAGCCGAAACCGTCGTCGCCTGGCTCTCCGGCGCATCTTCTTCGACAGGCATCGGCTACGCCGCCATTCGCGACTCCGCCACTCCTCCCGCCCCTGAGCCCGCGCTCGAAATCCTCGA
>DASPQQ010000355.1:0-2271 GCA_035624885.1 Bryobacteraceae bacterium
GGCGATAGTGTCGAAAAATATACGCTTGAGCGGGTAAAGGCAGTGCCGGAGGTCTGCCCTGAACATGGGGATTGCGGCTCCGTCTCGGAATAGGAGAGGCATTCACAAGAATGTCCGGCAGAAACCCATCCGGAGCCGAAATCGAAAACCGGCTCGGCCGGCCTGCCTCTGCGCCACGGATGATGCGCGGTGGGGAAGGGTATATAAAGAGGTATAGCCACGTGATCCGCACCGTCTTTGCTCTGGCGGCCGTTTGGATGGGCCTCGCCTCCGCGGCGCAGGCCTGTCAATGCCTCGCCAGATACCCGGTCTGCGACGAGGTGGCGAATACCGATCTGGTCTTCATCGGCACCGTGGAGTCCGTCGAGCCCGCGTTTCTCGATCCCTGGAATCCGGATCGCGCTGCCCAGCTCCATTACGAAGAAATCACCCGCCTGCTCGAGGAAGGCTCTGCGCAAAGTCTCGAGCAGGTCAAGGGCATCTATCGCCGCATCTTTCCCAACATGCCCGAGTACTACCAGGAGCTGCTGAAAACCGCCGCCACCGAGAGCCAGCTCAGAAGCATTTTCGGCTCCCTCAGCTCCGAAGGCCGCGCGGCGCGCATCCGCGTCAAAACCGTCTTCCAGCACAAGCGCGACGATGATGACGACAAAAAGAAAACCGGCGCCAAAGACGCGGACGATGATGACGATGACGACCTGACCGGAAAAATTCTCACCGTCTGGACCGAAGCCTCCGACTGCGGCATTCCCTTCCAGGCCGGCGAAACCTACCTCGTCTATGGCGACAACGACGAGGAAACCGGCCAGATCTCCACCAGCGTCTGCACCCGCACCGCGCGCCTCTCCGACGCCGGCGCCGACCTCGCCTATCTCTACTACTTCAAAAACGAGGAAGACAAATCGACCCGCGTCGAGGGTTTCGTCACCTCGGACCCGCAGGCCAAATTCCGCACCGACGCCGAGCACTACGCGAGTTCGATCGACTCACCCGTCGCCGGCGCCATCGTGCAGCTCAAATCGGATGACCCGCCCCGCTACACCACCTCCGACCCCGGCGGCAGGTTCGTCTTCGATGGTCTCGCCGAAGGCACCTACACGCTGATCCTCTTCGCCCCCGGATACCCGCGCACCGTCCGCCAGCTCGGCTTTCCCCAATCCTTCCACGCGTCGAACAAAAGCTGCGTCCGCCAGATCCTGACCGCCCCGAAAAACCGATAGCCGCGCCGGGCCCCGTGGTATACGATCACGAAGTGGCCGCCACGAAGTCGCTCAACCGCACCGGAACCCTCGTCGCCATAGCCGTCTTCATCGCTCTCATGGTCGATGGCATGGATCTGCAGATGCTCTCGCTCTCCCTCACCAGCATCTCGAAGGAATTCCATCTCTCCACCATCGCCGCCGGCGCCCTCAGCACCTGGACGCTCGCCGGCATGGGACTCGGCGGCGCGCTCGCCGGCTGGCTCTCGGACCGCGTGGGCCGCGCCCGCGTCGTCCTGTATTCCGTCCTCATCTTCTCCGCCTTCACCGGCGTCATCGCCATCAGCCACAGCTTCGGGCAAATCGCGCTGCTGCGCCTCGTCTCCGGCTTCGGCCTCGGCTCCGTCTACAGCATCGGCACGCTGCTTGCCGCCGAATACGTTCCGATGGAGAAGAGAACCACCATACTCGGCACCCTCCAGGCTGGCTGGTCGGCTGGCTACGTCGCGGCCGCTCTGCTCTCCTCCTGGTTGTTGCCTGTCCATGGCTGGCGCATTCTCTTCGCGGCTGCCGTGCTGCCGGGCATCGTCTCCGTCATCCTGCTCTGGAACCTGCCCGACCCTCCCAGCTGGATCGAAAACCGCCGCAACGCCCGGCGCGCCAATATTCAGGCAACACCCTTCCGTTCCATCTGGGCCGACGCGCCCGTCCGCCGCTGCTTCATCCTCTGGTCACTCGCCTCCATCGCGCTCCAGTTCGGCTATTACGGCGCCACCACCTGGCTGCCCAGCTACCTCGTGAAGGATCTCGGCGTCAATCTGCAAAGCGCCGGCTGGTACGTCGCCGGAACCTACGCCATGATGTTCGCCGGCAAAGTGATCACCGGCTGGCTCGCCGATCGCACCGGCAGAAAGATGATGTGGGTCCTCGCCGGCGTGCTCACCGCCGTCTACGTCCCGCTCCTTGTTTATGCCGCGACTCCCGCCAACGTCGCGTACCTGCTGCTGGTCTTCGGCTTCTTCTACGGCGCGCCTTACGCCGTCAGCGCCACTTACATGAGCGAAAGTTTTCC
>DASPQQ010000356.1:0-13137 GCA_035624885.1 Bryobacteraceae bacterium
GCAATCTCGATCGCCCGCAGAAGAACTGGAGCCCCTGGTCCCAAATGGTCGATGCGCCGGATGGCGGCCGCGTCAGCATCCCGTCCGCGCGCTTCGTCGAATGGAAAGCGGAGCTCACCGCCGCAGCCGATGGCACTTCGCCCGCGCTCGACTCCGTCACGGTCGCATACCTCCGGCAGAACGTGGCGCCGAAAATCGACCTGATCGATATCACGCCGCCCAACTACAAGTTCCCCGCGCCTGCCGTGCCGCTGACGCTTTCCAGCCCCGCGACGCTCACGCTTCCGGCTCTCGGCGCGCCGGCTCCCTCCGCGCGCAATCCCGATGCCAGCGTCACGCCGCCCACCCCTGCCATGCAATACGCGAAAGGCTGGCAGGGCATCCGCTGGGCGGCCTTGGATGAGAACGGCGATACCCTGATCTTCACCGTCGAAATCCGCGGCGACAAGGAAAAGAACTGGAAGCTGCTGCGCGACAAGATCTACGAGCGCTACTATTCCTTCGATTCCGCCGCCTTCCCCGATGGAGACTATCGCATTCGCATTACGGCATCCGACGCGCCGAGCAACACTCCCGAAGACGCTCTCACCACGTCGGAAGAAAGCGATGTCTTTACCATCGACAATTCCCCGCCGCGCATCACCAATCTCAAGTCCGTGCGTCCTGGCGTCATCGAATGGCACGCGGCCGACGATTTGAGCGACCTGCGCAAAGCCGAGTATTCACTCGATGGCAGCGACTGGACGGTGGTCGATCCCGCCGGCCGCCTTTCCGATTCGCAGGCCCTCGATTACTCGCTCACCCTGAAGAATCTTGCCGCGGGCGAGCACACCGTCGCGGTTCGCGTCACGGATGACTGCGATAACGTCGCAGTGGAAAAGCTAGTCATTCATTGACCGGCAGGCCGCCACGCGGCCCGTATCGAGCCCGCGCCGGAATGCGCTCACGCGCTGCGCCGAAGTGCCGTGCGTGAACGTCTCCGGATTCACGTAGCCGCGCGTTTCGCGCTGCAGCCGGTCGTCGCCCACCGCCGCGGCCGCGCGCAGGGCAGCGTTGATGTCGGTCCGGTTCACCAGGTCGCGCTCTTCCGTCGAATGCGCCCACACTCCGGCGAGACAGTCCGCCTGCAGCTCGATCGGCACGGACGAACGGCCGGGCCTCAGAATCCCCAGCAGCTTCTGCACATGGTGCCCGATCTCGTGCGCGATCACATAAGCCTGCGCGAAGTCGCCCGGCGCGCCGAAACGCCGTTTCAGCTCATCGAAGAACTCGAGATCGAGATACACCTTCTCGTCGCCCGGACAATAGAATGGCCCGGTCGAAGTCTGCGCGAGGCCGCAGGCCGATTTCCACGATCCGCGGTAGAGATCGAGCTTCGCGTGCCGGTACGGGACACCGGTCTGCGCCGGCAGGGTGCGATCCCAGTTCTTCTGCACATCGTCCAGCACAAAGGAAACGAAGTGCAGTTCGCGGTCAGGCGGGCGAGTCTGCGCCGCAGCCGGCAAAACCATCAGCCCGGCCAGCATCAGGAGTGAGAAATGTGCCGACCTCACTCGCCTATTGTAAGAAGAGATGCCGCGCGCCTTCTGGCGAACCGTCTTCCGGTTCGATGCCACGAAAATCGATCCGGAAATCGCCTTGCGCAACACCATCGGCATTGTGGTTCCGCTGATTCTCGGGGTCGTTCTCGGCAACCCGTCCGCGGGCGTCGTCGGGTCGCTCGGCGCCCTGAACGTCTGCTATTCCGACAGCCACGATCCCTACGCGATGCGCGCGCGCCGCATGCTCCTCGCCAGTGTTGTGGTGGGTATCGCGGTGGCAGCCGGCGCTCTCTCCGCCGTCAACATGGCCGTCGCCGTCGCTGCCGTGATGGCGTGGGCTTTTGTCAGCGGCATGTTCGTCGTCCTCGGCCCCAAAGCCGGCGATCTCGGCGCCGTCACCGTCGTCACCTTTGTCATCTTTGCCGCTCGCGCTCTCTCGCCGCTCGAAGCGGTCGAATCGGGCCTCGTCGCATTCGGCGGAGGCATTCTCGAGACGCTTCTCGCCGTCGCCTTCTGGCCGGTCAATCCATACCAGCCCGAACGCCGCATCATCGCGTCGGTCTACCGCACCATCGCGCAGATCGCTGTTCTTCCCGCCGGAGCCGCCGGCTCCCCTCCCGGCGCGCTCGCCATGACCGAAGCGCACGAGGCGCAGCGCCGGCTTGCCGAAGACCGCTCCGCGCCGGCCGAGCGCCTCTCCTTTCTTCTGCATCAGGCCGAACGAATCCGTCTCTCGCTCCTCAGCCTGCGCCGCGTGCGCCAGCGCGTCGCCCGCGCCCCCGAAGAAGCGGGAACTCTCGATGTCATCGACCGGCTGCTCGAGTTTTCCTCCGGGATTCTTGACTCTGTGAGCGAATCGGTCGAAGCCGGGCACGGCGTTCCCCCCATCGCCGGCCTGAACGGTCTGGTGAAAGAGCTTCCCGCCGGCTCCGAAGCGCGTCATCAGGCCGAAGCGCTGGCCGGACAACTCCGCGCCGCCTCCGGCCTCAGCGCACCCGAAACCCGCGGCCCGGTGGCAGCCGGCACGAAGCAGGATCCCCTCAGCCGCCGCATGCGCCTGCGCGCCAATCTCTCGCTGGATTCGACGGCGTTCCGTCACGCCCTTCGTCTCGCCGTCTGCGTGGGCCTCGGCACCGCGCTCGCGCGAAGCTTCGGCCTCGAGCGCGGCTACTGGCTGCCCATGACCATTGCCATCGTCCTCAAGCCCGATTTCATCACCACTTTCTCGCGCGGTGTCCTGCGCATCATCGGCACACTCGCCGGGCTTCTCCTCGCCACCGTGCTCTTCCATATCCTTCCTGCCGGCCCGTGGACGGACGTTGCCCTGGTCACCGTCTTCACGCTCATCCTGCGCTGGGCCGGTCCCGCCAATTATGGAATCTTCGTCGTCGCCATCAGCGGCATTGCGGTGGTTCTGATCGCCATCACGGGCGTCAGTCCCCAAAGCGCCATCCTCGCCCGCGCCATCAACACCACGCTGGGAGGAGCGCTCGCGCTCGCCGCCTACTGGATCTGGCCCACTTCGGAACGCGCCCAGACCGGTTCGGTTCTTGCCAAATTGCTCGAGTGCTATCGGGATTATTTTGCCCGCGTAGCCGCGGCCCATCAGGGGGCTTCGCCCGCGGCGCTCGATGGCATCCGTCTCGCCGCCCGCCTCGCGCGCTCCAACGCCGAAGCTTCGGTCACGCGTTTCGCCGCCGAACCCGGAGTCCTCGCCGCGGAAACCGAAGTGCTCAATGGGATACTGGTGAGTTCCCACACGTTTGTCCGCGCTGTCATGGCGCTTGAATCCACGCTCTACGGCCGCCAGAACCTTCCCGTGCCCCAGCAACTCAATGCCTTCTCCGCCGATGTCACCGCCACGCTCGACGCGCTCGCTCAATCTCTGCGGAATCGCGCCCGAGTGCCGGAGAACCTGCCCGATCTCCGTCAGACCTGGGAGGCCATGTGCGAGCACGAGGGCCAGACCTTTTTCGAAACGGAGACCGACCGCCTGACCACCAGCCTCAATACGCTCAAAGAACAAGTCACCCGATGGAGCGCCGGCGCATGATGTATACCATCGTTCGCTCCATCCTCTGGACCATCGGACACCTTCTGTTCCGCATCCGCATCGAAGGGCGCGAGAACATTCCGCCAACCGGCGGCGCGCTCATTGTCTCGAACCACATCTCCTATGCCGATTCCGTGCTCGCCGGCATTACCACGACTCGCCGCGCCCGCTACCTGATGTGGAAGCCGATCTACGATTTCCCCGTCGCCAACTATTTCTTCCGCCTTCTGCACGCCATCCCGATCAACGAGCGATCGCCCAAGAGCACCATCCGGGCCATCCAGAGGGCGCGCGCGGAACTCGCCGCCGGCCATCTCGTCGTCATCTTCGCCGAGGGCTCCATCTCCCGCGATGGCCGGCTCGGCGCATTCGAACGCGGCTTCGAAAAAATCCTGAAGGGCGTCGAAGTCCCCATCGTCCCCATGCACATCGGCGGGCTCTGGGGCCATCCCCTCAGTTGCAAAGGCGGCGGCGTGCTGAAAAGCTGGGAGTTGCTGCGCCCGAAAGTGACCATCCGGATCGGGGCCCCGGTCCACGGCCCGGTTTCTCCTGAGGAACTGCGCGAACTGGTCGGAAATCTTGCCTCAGACAGGGGAACCAGCAGTACTATTCCGGCTCGCGTATGATAGGATAAGTTTGATTCCTTCACAGGCCCCGCCTTGCATTTCTAATCACTTAGATGAACCTCCGCTCTCTTTTCAGTCTGTTCTCGTCTGATCTTGCGATCGACCTCGGGACCGCCAACACGCTCGTTTTCGCCAAAGGCAAAGGCATTGTCGTCAACGAGCCTTCCATTGTTGCGCTGAATAAAACCACCGGCGACGTGGAAGCCGTCGGCAAGGAAGCCAAGGAAATGCTGGGCCGCACGCCCGGCAACATCGTCGCCATCAAACCCATGAAGGACGGCGTCATCGCGGACTTCAAAGTCACCGAGAAGATGCTGAATTACTTCATTCAGAAGGCGCATAACCGCAAGATGCTGGTGCATCCGCGCATCGTCATCGGGGTGCCGAGCGAGATCACGCAGGTGGAAAAGCGCGCTGTCATGGACTCGGCTTATCGCGCCAAGGCGAGCGAAGTGCACCTCGTCGAGCAGGCCATGGTGGCGGCGATCGGCGCCGGGCTGCCGATCACCGAACCCGCCGGCAACATGGTGGTCGATATCGGCGGCGGCACGACGGACGTTGCCGTCATCTCGCTCTCGGGAATCGTTTATTCGCGCTCGGTCCGCGTCGCCGGCAACGAACTCGACGACGCCGTGATGCAGTACCTGAAGCGGAAGTACAACCTGCTGATCGGCGAACGCACCGCCGAAGCCATCAAGATTGAAATCGGTTCGGCGTTCGCGCTCGACAAGCCGATGACCATGGAAATCAAGGGCCGCAACCTGATCGAGGGCGTGCCCAAGACGCTCACCATCAACGACGCCGAGATCCGCGAAGCGCTGTCCGAGTGCATCGCGACCATCGTCAACGCCATCCGCGTGGCGCTCGAACGCACGCCGCCCGAGCTCAGCGCCGATATCAGCGACCGCGGCATCGTGCTCACCGGCGGCGGCGCGCTCATCAAGAATCTCGACAAACGCATCCGCGAGGAAACCGGCCTGCCCGTTTCCATTGCCGACGACCCGCTCGCTTCCGTGGTGCTCGGCACCGGCCGGATGCTCAGCGACTTCGATCTCCTGAGGAAAATCTCAATCGATTACGCTTAAATCAGGGGCTCGCCGCAGTCCCCGGCTATGGAATCGATCCTTTACCGGTATCGCAACATCACCGTACTGCTGATGGCGATCTTCGCGCAGATCGTCCTGCTCGCCTGGCAGGTGCGGAATGACAGCGATATACCGCTGGTCCGCGTATGGGCGGTCACGGCTGTCACTCCGGTGGCGAGCGGCATCGAGACGGTACGCAACGGCACCACGGGATTCTTCAGCAACTACCTCGAATTCAAGAACGCCCGCCAGCAGAGCAGCCAGCTCAAGGCGGAACTCGACCGGCTCCGCATCGAAAACCAGCTCCTCAAAAACGATCTCGATTCCGCCCAGCGCGCCAGCGAACTGGCCGGCTTCCAGAAGCGCACGCTTTCGAAAATGCTGGGCGCGCGCGTCATCGGTTCCACGCCCGGCGCCAACTCCCGCTCCCTGCTCATCGATCGCGGCAGCACTTCCGGCGTGCGCCGCGGCATGGCTGTCGTGGTACCAGATGGCATCGTCGGACGCGTGCTCACGGTTTTCCCGCTTGCCAGCCAGGTGCTCTCCGTCACCGATCCCGGTTTCGCCGCCGGCGTCGAATCGCAGAAGAACCACGTGCACGGTGTGCTGAAGGGCGTGGGCAACAGCGTGGCGCGTGTTGACTACGTTGCCACCGGTCAGAAAGTGGAAGTCGGCGAAATGTTTTACACCTCGGGCGAGGACCGCATCTTCCCCAAAGGTCTGCCTGTCGGCAAAGTCACCAGCGTGCAGGAAGGCAGCAATTTTCAGGACATCATCGTGGAACCGACCGGCGCGGAGAGCGCGGCCGAAGAAGTTCTCGTGATCCTCGATCCGGTTCATCAGGCGATCCCGGATGCGCCGCCCGCGGAGTCAGGCGTGTTCCTCGCGCCCGACGTCACGCCTGAGAATCCGCCCGCGCCGGCGTCACCCGATGCGCCCGCGCCTCAGACCAGCAGCCTCGCCCCCAACGTCATGACCACCGCCGGCAAGCTGATGGATCAGTACAGGAAGATCGGCGACGCCCAGAAGCACGTCTACGGCGAAGGGCTCCCCGGATCCATCCCGCCCAACTTCAATCTGAAGGTTCCGGGCGTCAATGCCCCCGCGGATGCGGCTCCGCAGGCTGCCGCGCCGCCGGTAAAGCCCGCTTCCGCTCCGCAACCGAAGCCTTGATGGACCACAGCGCCCGCATCATGGTCGACAACGCGCGCGAAGTGCGGCGCGCGACTTATCCGGTCTGGGTCTTTTTCGCCGTCCCGCTGATCGCGCTGCTCATTCAGGTCTACCTCCCGCTGTTCCAGACCTTCGCGTTCGTTTCGCGCATCGATCTGCCGCTGCTCGTCACCATCTACTTCGCGCTGATGCGCCGTTCGCAGCTGCGCGGCCTCGGCATCGGCGTGGCGCTGGGGCTTGCGCAGGATTCGCTCTTCCAGCAGCCGATCGGCATGTACGGCCTCTGCAAGACGCTGGTCGGCTACTTCTCCGCTTCCGTCGGAATGCAGTTCGACGTGGAACACGCGCTCGTCCGCACCGTGCTCTGCTTCGTCTTCTACCTCTTCCACCAGTTCCTCTACTGGGTGCTGCAGCGTTCGCTGCTCGATCAGCCCGCCATGCTCAACATCCGCGCGGATCTCATTCTGGCCGTTGTGAACGCCGTCATCGGCGTCGCGCTTTTCCACTTCCTCGACAAGCTCCGCAGCAGGGAATAGCCATGTACACGCGCCTTTCAGGCGCGTTTGACCCGCCGCCGCAGCCAGTGCCGCACCAGCTCGTACCGCGGCACGGCTGTCGCGCTGGCCTTCGTCACTGTCACCAGATTCCTCCGCTTCAGAATCCGCACGCTCTTCTGCACCGCGGACTTCGATAGTCCCGTCCGCTCCGCCAGTTCCTGCAGGCTCACCGCAACCGTCCGCTCTTCCGCCCGGTAAAGCATCGCCCACAACGCGAGATAAACCAGAAACGCCCCCGGCGCCCGGTCATGTCCCGTCAGATCGGGCATCAGGGAATCGACGACATACTCGTCCACTTCGATATGGTTCACCCGACTATAGTCGGACAAACCACAACCCGCTTGCCACCCCGTCCGCCATCCCGCAGAATAAATCCACCATGATCCGAAGCGTCAAATTCATCAGCATTCCGGTCGCCGATCAGGACAGCGGCCTCGCCTTTTACACCGAAAAACTCGGCTTCCGCCTCTCCACCGACCAGCCCTTCGACGGCCAGCAGCGCTGGATCGAACTCTCGATCCCCGGCGCCCAGACCGGCGTCGTTCTCTTCACCATGCCCGGAGGCATCCAGCCCGGCAGCATGATGAATCTCTCGCTCAGCTCCGACGACGTCCAGGCCGCATACGAAACTCTGAAATCCCGCGGTGTCGAATTCCTCGCGCCCCCGAAAAAGGAATCCTGGGGCACCTCCGCCATCATCAAAGACACCGAAGGGAACACATTGGTAATCAGCTCCCGCTGACCCTCAAATGACACCCGCCCAGACTTTCAATCAGGATCAATACGCCCGCTGGAATGGCTTCGACGGCGAATACTGGGTCCGCCAGCAGGCGCGACTCGACAGAACCCTCGAGCCCGTCCTCGCCCCGCTCGTTGAATTCGCCGCGCCGAAGCCCAATGAAACCGTCCTCGACATTGGCTGCGGCTGCGGCGCCACCACCATCGAATTCGCCTGCCGGGCCGCGCGTGTCATTGGCATCGATATCTCCGAGCCCATGCTCGCCCTAGCCGCCGAACGTCTTCGCCCGTTCCCCAACGCCGGCCTCCGCCACGGCGACGCGGCTGCGCTCCCGCTTTCCGACATCGCCGCCGATCTCATCGTCTCCCGCTTCGGCGTCATGTTCTTCGGCGACCCTGTCGCGGCGTTCACCAACCTCCGCACCGCCCTCGTACCCGGCGGACGCCTGCGGTTCGCCTGCTGGCGCTCCATTTCCGAAAACCCGTGGCTGCAGATCCCGCTCCACGCCGCATACGAACACGTGCCGCGTCTTCCGAAACCCGATCCCGAAGAACCTGGCCCCTTCGCCTTCGCCGACACCGAACGCGTCACCCGCATCCTCACCGCCGCAGGGTTCTCCACGCCATCGTTCACGAAGCTCGACATCCGGATGCACGTCGGCTCCGATCTTGAATCCGCTGTCCGGCAGTCCACCGAAATGGGTCCGGCGAAACGCGCCCTCGCCGATCAGCCCGAAGACCTGCGCAACGCAGCCATCGAGTCCATCCGCCGCGCGCTCGCGAGTTACGTCACTCCCGCAGGCGTCACGCTCTCCGGAGCCGTCTGGCTCGTGGGCGCGGAAACCCGCTAACTCGCCCGCTTCTCCAGTCCCCAGCGAACCCGGGCCCACAACCGCTCGTGCAGAAAATACGCGGCCGTCGTGTAGAAGTTGCTGATGATCATGAACGCCGCCGCCTTCACAGCCTGGCCTGTCAGCAGATAGATCACCACGAAATCCAGACAGACGATGACGCCGCGATACGTGAGCGCCTTCACCACGGAACGTTTTCTGCTGGCGCGGGTTTCGAAGGCCATTCCAATCCTCCCGCCACCAGTATGAGCGCGGGCCTGCACCGGCTCGGCTTCAGCCGATGACTACCGGACCAGGTGGACTGTCGTCTCTGCCCCGCGTGCCGCGCGCACGAGCCGTGCATCGGCGGTCAATACCGGACAGTCGAACTCCCGCGCCACCGCCAGATAAATGCTGTCCCGGAGAGAGAGGTGGAATCGCAGGGAAAAATCCAGAGCTTCGGCAACCCGCGAACGCGTCTCGACCAGTTCGGGCGCGCAGAGGGTCATCAGCCGGAACGCCTCCCGCCCCTGCGTGTGAGAAATCTGCTTTCTTCGACACCGCCGGGCCAGAAGACTGGCGAACTCCGCCAGAAGAAGATCGGGCGCGATTAATTCGATGCTTCCCGCCGCGTACCGGTCATAGATGGCAAGCGCAGCCTCACGGCCGGGTTCCGGAAGGACCCACTCCGCCGCCACGCTGCAGTCGACGACGAACCTCTCAGCCATCGCCTAACGCCGCCGGTCGGCGCGAAGCAGCGGCACGCTCGTCGGCACCGGAGCCAGCGAAGCCGCGAACCGGTCGAGTTCCTTTCTCAGTTTCGCGAGCCTCTGTCGCCGTTCGGCCTCCGCCGCCTCTTTTTCAAGCGCCCGGATGATCTGCGAATTCAGGCTGCGGCCGCCTTGTCTGGCTTCCCGCTTGATCGCCCGATACACCGAATCGGGGATATTCTTGACCGTCAGGTTCATGGAACCATTTTGGAACCGTTCGGCCGTATACTGCAACTTTGACCCGGCTCAGGCGAACAGGAGGCTTCCCCTGGGCTCGGGCACCGGACGCCCCCAGCTCCCGCGCCGTCTCGATCCACTCCGCGATAACCAATTCGACATTGGCAAGAGCCTCCTGCCGCGTGGCTCCGTCCGCCATACAGCCGGCAAGCTCCGGGACTTCCGCGATAAACGCCTCGTCCGCGGCACTCCAATACAAAATAACTTCGTGCCTGGTCATCACTCAAACCCCTCAACGAAAGAACTAAGCAGCCTCCTAAACCACTTCCGCCGCCCGCAACCGGTCAATCTCCGCATCCGAATATCCAAGCTCCCGCAGCACCGCATCCGTATGCTCACCGAGCAGCGGAGCCCGTTCCCGAATCCCGCCCGGCGTCTCCGATAACCGCACCGCCGTATTCGCCAGCGGCACCGGCTTCGGAGCGCCCGGATAATCGACATACTCGAGCAACTCCCGCGCCTTCACCTGCGGATCTTCCAGCACCTCATCCAGTTTCAGCACCGGACCCGCCGGCACGCGTGCCGCTTCGAGCCCGGCGATCGCCTGCGCTGTTGTCTTGTCCGCAAGCCACGCGTTCATCGCCTCCGTGATCACGTCCCTGTGATCGGCGCGCGACAAATCATCGGCGAAATCGGGATTCGCAATCAGATCCTCGCGCCCCACGAGGCGCGCCCACTTCGCGAACATGTCGGGCCCGATCGCCATCACCACCACCCACCCATCGAGCGTCCGGTAAACATCGCCCGGACCCTGATAGAAGCTCGCGTTGCCCTGCTGCTTCCGCACCATCCCCGTCACGCTGCGCTCGGAAAGGAACGACTGCATGAACGTCACCGCCGTCGCCAGCAGCGCCCCATCCACAATCTGCCCCTTGCCCGTCCTCGCCCGATGAAACAGCGCCACCATCACCCCGAAGGCCGTGTGCAGCGCCGTTCCGTAATCCGCCCACGGCACCACGGATTTCGTCGGAACATCCGGGAACCCGGTCAAACTCATTGCCCCGCTCATTGCCTGCGCCACCGTGTCAAACCCCACGCGGTTCGCATACGGCCCATCCGGTCCGAACGTCGAAACCCGCGCCAGAATAATGTCCGGCTTCACTTCGCACAGCGACTCATAATCGAGCCGCATCTTCTTCAGCACCGCAATCGGCAGATTCGCAATCACCACATCCGCGCTCTTCACCAGCCGCCGGATCGCCTCCGCCGCTTCCGGCTTTGAGGTATCCAGCGTCAGGCTGCGCTTGTTGCGATTCAGCGAAAGAAACGCCCCGCCCTCGCGCGGCCCGCCATCCACGCCATCCGTAATCGGACCCAGATACCGGTCCTCGCTGCCCTGCCGCCGGTCCACCCGCACCACGTCCGCGCCCATATCGGCCAGCAACTGCCCGCAATACGGCCCCGCAATATATCGCCCGAAATCGATGACCCGGATTCCCGCGAGCGGCCCGCTCACAGATGAAACACCTTCCGGATGGTGTCGATCACCTGTTCGCTTTCCGGCTGCCCCGCGTTGCGCCGCAGCTCGGAAATCGGCCCATGCGCGATCTTGTTCACGATCGCTTTCGTCATCGCCTCGATCATCTGCTGCTGGTCTTCGGTCAGCCCCGGAATCCGCCGGATGGTGCGCGCCACTTCCGCCGCGCGAATATTTTCCAGCCAGTCCTGCAGGCTCACAATGGTCGGCGTGACCTCCTCGATCTTCAGCCGCGCCATCATCCGGTCGACTTCTTCCGTGACAATCGCCTCGGCCTGCTCCGCCTGCCTGGAGCGCTCCTGAATGTTCTCCTCAACCACCGCGGCCAGATCGTCCACGTCGTAGAGGAACACGCCCTCCACGTCGTTCACCGCCGGATCGATATTCCGCGGCACCGCGATATCGATCAGAAACACCGGCTTGTTCCTGCGCGCCGCGATCACGCGCTGCATCTCGTCGCGGCCCAGAATGTAATGCGGCGCTCCGGTCGAGGCGATCAGGATATCGATCTCCGGCAGCAGCGCGGTGAACCGCGCATACTCGACCGCCGTCCCCTCGAACACCTTCGCCATCTCCTGCGCCCGCTCCCACGTCCGGTTGGTGACAAAAATCTTCTTCGCGCCGGACCGGTGCAGATGCCGCGCCGCCAGCTCGCCCATTTTGCCCGATCCGACAATCAGCACCGAGTGTCCCTTGAGCGATCCGAAAATCTTGCGTGCCAGCTCCACCGCCGCGTAACTCACCGAGACAGCCATTTGTCCGATGCCCGTCTCCGTGCGCACCCGCTTGGCCACATTGAACGCGCGCGTCAGCACGCTCTCCAGCAGCCCGCCCACCGCGCCTTCCGTTTTCGCCACCGAGTATGCGTCTTTCAGCTGGCCCAGAATCTGCGGCTCACCCACCACCATCGAATCGAGACTCGAAGCCACCCGGAACAAATGCTGAATCGCTTCCTGCGCCTCGAGCCGGTAGAGATGCCCTTCAAACGCGGTCGCGGAACCTTTCCACTCGGTCAGGAAACGATCGAGAATCTCCGCGGGCACGGCATGATCCGGAGCCGTCACCGCAATCTCCACGCGATTGCACGTCGAAAGGATCACCGCTTCCGTCGCGCCCATATTCTGCAGCTGGTGCAGAGCATGCGGCAGCTCCGATTCCGCCAGCGCCAGTTTCTCGCGCATATGCACGGGCGCAGTCTTGTGGCTCAGGCCTGTGAGCAGCAGCTTCATTTTGTCAGCCGGTGCTCCAGTTGCGCGTGCGCAATCCACGTCACGGCCGAGCAGCACAACGCCACAATCGCCAGCACGGCGGCCTTGCGCCCGCGCCATCCCGCGCTCACGCGGAAAAACACCAGCGCCAGATAAATGCCCCACGTAATGAACGCGGTCGTATTCAGCCCGTTATCGATCCAGCTCGTCCCGTACGAAATATACGACCACACGCTCCCGATCACGATCGCCACGGTGATGAACGCAAACCCGAACGCGAGCGACCGCGAAATCATCTCATCCAGCGTCCCGAGCGGCGGCAACAGCCGGTAAACCGCCAGCGCCTTCTGCTTCAACTGCCGCTCCTGAATCAGATACGCGACTGCCGCGACAGCCGTAAACAGCAGCGCCGCATACGCCAGCACCGCCAGCACGATATGGATCGTCAGCCAGGTATTGCGCACCGCCTCGCTCTGCCAGCTCGCCACCGGACTCCTGAGCGCCGCCACCAGCGTCATCACGAAAACCAGCGGAAACACGAACACCCCGAGGCTCACCGTCCTGTACCGCCAGTGGAATCCGAGGAACGCCGCGGTAATCACCCACGCTGTCAGAGAAAGGTTCTCAAAAATGTCGTTGGCCGGAAAATGATTCTGCGCCAGTCCCTGCTCCGCAATCGAAACGAAATGAAAAATCGCCCCGATCCGGAACGCCGCCAGCGCCACCTGAAACATGCTCTCGCGCCGCCTGAGCGTCGTGATGATTGCATCCAGCAGGCCAAGAGAATAAAGGCCCGCGGCCACCCGCAGCCACAGTAAACTGGACTCTCCCATGAACGTCTC
>DASPQQ010000357.1:0-3899 GCA_035624885.1 Bryobacteraceae bacterium
TCAGCCGGAGCTGATCCGGCCCGCGCTGGCTTCGGACCCGCGGGTGACGGCGGTGTTCAAGGCGACGCTCGACTACGAAACGAAGCCGGATGGATTGACGATTCTGCACCGCTTCCGTCCGGAGACGCCGGTCGAAGGAAATGTGCTGTGGATCGATCCGCCGGGGTACAAGCCGGCGTGGCCGATGAAGACGCGCGTGAAGAACCCGACCGGGCTGCAATGGGTGCCGGACCAGCCGCTGACCGCCGGCCTGCGAGCGCGCGATGTGCAGATCGATGGCGCAACGATTTTCCTGCCGCCGGAGAAGCCCTCGGAGAAGGACTTCATTGTGGCAACGACCGATCAGGGACCGGTGATGGTGGCGCATGAAGCGCCGGACGGCAAGACGCGGTCGGTGCTGACCGGCTTCGATCCGTTTTCGGGCGGCATGCGTTTCGAACTGGCGACGCCGCTGCTGCTGGCCAACGTCCTGCGCTGGGTCGCGCCCGATGTGTTTCGCGACATCGACGTGGGGGCGCAATCGGCCGGGCCGGTGGCCATGCCGCTCGCGAACGACAGCAAAGATGTCCAGGTGCTGACCGATAACGGGACGAGCCTGCCGTTCGATGTGCACGACCGCTCGGTGCAGTTCTTTGCCGGGCGGCCGGAGCGTGTGCGCGTGATTGCGGGCAATTCGGAACGGGTGTATTCGCTGACGCTGCCGGAGCTCTGGGACGTGAAGTGGAATCCGCCGGCTTCGGCGCGGCGCGGTCTGCCTTCGTGGGATGACACGATCCGGCGGAGCACGGATTTGTGGCCGTATCTGGCGGCGCTGGGCGCCGCGCTGCTGATTGCCGAGTGGGTGATCTGGGGCCGGCATTCGAGCACGCGCCTGCAGATTGTGAAGCGGGCGACGAGACTGGAGTCCGCGGCATGACATTCGAACGCATCTGGGCTCTGTGGTTTCTCCTGCTGCCCGCGGCGTGGGTCGCGTGGGAGTGGCGGCGGCAGCCGAAGCGCACGCCGATGCTGCTCAAAGCGGCCATGGCAGCGTGCGTGGTCTTCGCGATTTCCGCGCCGTCCTTCAACTGGCGGGATCAAAAAGTGGCTCTGGCGCTCCTCGTGGACACCTCCGCGAGCATTTCCGATGCGGACCTGAACCGGGAGAACCGGCTTTTACAGGACATCAACCGGGCGCGCGGCGGCAATCTGCTGCAGATTATTCCTTTTGCGCGGACGCCGCGGCCGCTCGATCCGGATGAAGGCGACAGGATCAAGCGCACCAGCGGGGCCGCGGGACGCGCCACGAACCTCGAAGCTCCGGTTCGCGAGGCGCTGGCGTCTCTGCCGGCCGGCATGCTGCATCGCATCGCGCTCGTCAGCGACGGCAATGAGAATGAAGGCTCGGTGACACGCGTGGCGTGGCAGGCGCAGCAGGCGGGCGTTCACGTGGATACGATTGCGCTCGCCGGGCGCGAGCAGCCGAAGCTGAAGACCGAAGCGGTGGGCATTCCCGGCGCGGTGTTTGCGGGCGAACGTTTTCCGGTGGATCTGACGGTGACGGCGCCGCGCGCGACGGCCGCGACCATCGAGCTTTCGGCGGAAGGCAAATCGCTCGGCGAGCATCGCGTGGCGCTCGAAGCCGGCGAGAACCGGGTGCGCATCCGCACCAGTCTGAATGCGGCGGGCGCGGTGGATCTGAGCGGAAGAATCGCGGCGGCGGGACTGGGCGAATCGCGATTCGAGAATGCCATCGCGGTGCGGCAGCCGAAGGTGGTGTGGGTTTCGGAAGATCCGGCGGGCACGGAAGAGCACATCGCGCAGGTGCTGCGCGCCAACCGGTTCGAGCTGGTCGAGACGAAGTCTCTGCCGCTGAATCTGGATGACACGCAGCTGGTCGTTTACAACAACATCAATCTGGATGCGCTGAGTCCGGCCGAGAAGCAGCGCATGGAAGATTTCATCATGGGCGGCGGCGGCGGGCTGGTGATCGCGGGCGACCGGACGGTCTATGTGGATCACAAGGACGAACCGGAAGACCCGCTGGCGCGATCCTTCCCGGCGAAGCTGATTCCGCCGCGTTCGCCGCAGGGCACCGCGGTGGTGCTGATCATCGACAAATCGTCTTCCATGGAAGGCAAGAAGATCGAGCTGGCGCGGGCGGCGGCTTCGGGCGTGGTGGAGAATCTCAAGCCGGATGACCACGTCGGCATCCTGATTTTCGACAACTCGTTCATGTGGGACGTGCCGATCCGGCTGGCGGACAACAAGGCTCTGATCAAGCGCGAGATCGCCGGCATCGTTCCCGACGGCGGCACGCAGATCGCGCCGGCGCTGGCTGAAGCGTACCATCGCATTCTTCCGGTCAACGCGGCTTACAAGCACATCGTGCTGCTGACCGACGGTATCTCGGAAGAAGGCGACAGCGTGGGGCTTTCGCGCGAGGCCGCGGCCAACCGCGTGACCATTTCCACGGTGGGTCTGGGCCAGGACGTCAACCGGGTGTATCTCGAAAAGATCGCCACGGCGGCGAAGGGCAAGTCGTATCTGCTCAACGAGCCGACGGGTCTCGAACAGATCCTGCTCAAAGACGTGCAGGAACACACCGGGACGACGGCGGTGGAGAAGTCGATCAAGGCCGCGGTGAAGCATCCTTCCGATCTGCTCGACAAGGTCGACATGGAGCATGCGCCGGATCTCGCCGGCTACGTGCGGTTCGAGACGCGCAGGACGGCGGACGAGATTCTGAGCGTGGATGGAACCGATCCGCTGCTGGTGCGCTGGCAGTACGGACTGGGGCGCGCGGCGGTGTTTTCGTCCGACGCGAAAAGCCGGTGGGCGGCGAGCTGGGTCACGTGGCAGGGGTTCGATCGCCTCTGGACAAACGTGTTCCGCGATCTGTTGCCGCATGGCAACGAGAGCGAAGCGGTCGCGAGGTATGACACGGCCAATCAGGAAATGCTGGTCGATTATCATCTGGCGAACCGCAGCCTCGAACCTCCCACGGTCCCGGAACTGTTCGCGATCGGGCCGGGCGATTTCAAAAAGGCGGTGGATGTGACGCGCGTTTCGCCGGGCACGTACCGGGCGCGCGTGCGCATCGGTTCGCTCGAAGGCCTGTTCCGCGTGCGTCCGCTGAATGACAGCAAGGCGTTTCCGGAAGTGGGCCTGTACCGCGTGGAATCGGAGCTGACGGATTACGGTTCAAACGAAGCTCTGCTCAAATCGATTGCGCAGGCGACCGGCGGCCGCTTCAATCCGTCACCCTCGGATCTGTTCGATGCGGGCGGGAAGTACGTGGAATCCTCGCTGCGTCTCTGGCCCGGCTTCGTGGCGCTGGCCATTCTGCTGAACCTGATCGAGCTGGTGCTGCGGAAGTGGAAGGGGATTATCGAGGGCCTCCTGGGCCGGCCGAGTCAGGAGACTCGCCTCGCTGCGTAATCCGCGACACCGGGAACGTTCCGCAATCGCCTGAGAAGGCCTGTTTCGCATCCATCGAAATTCATCTGGCCACGTAGACGGTGGCGCCGCCGATGGAGTGGCGTTCAAAACAGTCAGCGACATCGGTGGCGGCTTCCGTGGTTCCGAGGAGCAGCCAGCCGCCGCGGAGCAGAGTGCCGTGGATGCTCTCGAGAATTTTGCGGCGCGCCGCGGCGTCGAAATAGATCAGCACGTTGCGGCAGAAGACGAGGTCGAAGGGGCCGAGAGATTGCATGGAAGCGCGCAGATCGAGGTTTTCAAAGCGCGTCATGCGGCGAACCTCGTCTGTGAGCTGCCAGTCGAGGCCATCTTTAGTGAAGTATTTGAGGAGCAGGGGAGTGGGCAGGCCGCGATTGACTTCGATCTGGCGGTAGCGCCCGGCGCGCGCGGTGTCGAGAACCCGGGTTGCGATATCGGTGCCGAGGATCTGCGCGTTCCAT
>DASPQQ010000358.1:0-3297 GCA_035624885.1 Bryobacteraceae bacterium
GCTGCTGGCATTGCTCCTAACGCATACGAACTTCAGTGTTTCTTCGGGGGTCGGCTTTCTCGCGCTTTTCGGAGTGTCGGTGCAAACCGGCGTCATCATGCTGGAGTACATCAACCAGCTTCGCGCTCGCGGCAACACCATCGAGGATTCCGCGATCGAAGGCGCCGTGCGCAGGCTGCGTCCGATTATGATGACCATGCTGGTGGCGACGCTCGGCCTGTTGCCGGCGGCCACTTCGCACGGCATCGGCTCGGATTCGCAGCGGCCCTTCGCCATCGTGATCGTGGGCGGACTGATCGCGGCGCTGGCCCTGAGCATCTTCATTCTGCCTACCTTATATGTCTGGGTCGCGGGCGACAAGGACGTGCTGCCCGAGCCGGAACCGGAGTTTGGCGAATGAGATACGCGCTCCTGATACTGCTCCTCGCGGCCGGGCTGCAGGCCGTCTCGGCCACCAGGACCGAGCATCTCGACTTTCCGGCCAACGGTCTGCTGAAAGTGGACAGCCCGACGGGTGAACTGACCATCGAAGCATGGGACCAGCCGGGCGTGGAGATTACGACGACCCGTTCGGCGAAAACTCAGGCCGAACTCGATGCCATCGTCATCAGGTCCGAGCGCAAGGGCGATGAACTGGACATCACCACCACCTGGCCGAAACACCGCTTCCAGTTCCGGCAGTTCGATCTCGAATACCGGATCAAGGTACCGCGCGATACGAGATTGTCGATCAGACAGTCGGGCGGCGAGGTTCACATCGACGGCGTGGCGGGCGATGTCGATGCCAAAGTCTTTGATGGCGAGATCACGCTCCATCTTCCGCAGGACGCGAAGTACGATATCGACGCGCGGTGCACCAAGGCCGGCCACATCGATTCGGACTTTGGCGGCGAGCAGAAGCACAACTGGTGGGGCACCAGCCACAGCCTGAACTTCGCTCCGGCCGGCGCGCCGCACAAACTGCGTCTGCGCGTTTCCTACGGCGACATCGTGATCCTCAAGACGAACGTTCCGGCGCCGCTGCGCTAAGGCGCGCAGCCAGTCGAAGGATAGTTTCCCCGAGGGCTGGCAATCATTCGATTAAATCCCGCCGGTTCGCTGCGGATTGGTGCGCCTGAGCGGTGCCGTCAAGCGCCGGACTCCGCGACAGGATCCCTGGCGTTCCCTGATGACTCTCTTATCTGAAAGCCGGCCTTTCTGAGGTCCGGAGCCTTCGTTAATCGAAAGAATGGCGGGATTAATCGTGAAGGCGGGACAATCCCGGTGCTCCGAGATAGCCCTCGAGGGCAACGCGCACCAGCTGGCTGCGATTCTTGACTCCAGTGCGGGCAAAGAGTTTCTGGACGATCGCCTTGATGGAACTCTCCGAGAGCCCCATGTTCTCGCCGATCTTGCGGTTCGAGAGGCCTCCCAGAATGCCCATCATCACTTTCTGCTCGCGGCCGTCCAGAGTCCCGGTGAATCTCCGGTCGGCGACCGGCTCTGACTGTCCGGCTACCCGATCAGCCAAAAGGCAAAGCACGCGCCGATCGATCCACACTTCGCCCTCGGCCAGGCGATGGATGGCCTGCACCAGGCGCTCCGGCGGATCGGACTTCAGAAAGATGCCCGAAGCCCCCAGTTTGAGTGCCAGGGCGGAGTCTCTGGCGTCGGTTGCGCTGGCCACGATGAGAAACTGGCCCTGGTAACCGGCTTCGCGCGCCTTGCTCAGGAAGTCGATGCCCCGCTCTTCGCCCAGATCCAGATCCAGCAGGACCAGATCCACCGGATGGGCAAGCACGATCTCCAGTGCTTCCCGCGAGTTACCGCACGCCCCGAGGACTTCCAGCCCCGGCTCGAGACTGAGGAAACGCGCCAGGCTGGCGCGGAACAGACCATGGCCGTCGAGGACGATGAGCCGGATCGGATGCTCCTGCCCGGGCGGTCCGGCGACGGCGTCTGGGCCTGAAGGGATAACGTTTTGTGACATCAGGTTCGTGAACACACGGGGCGAATCCTGAGCCCCATGATAGGTCCGGCTCCGCGCAACTCCAACAGTTTTGGCCGGAAGAGGGGAGGCCTGACCGAAAGATTACACGCCCGCGTGTCTGAACGAATCGATTATCGAAAAGACAATGCTTCTAGCGGAAAGATAGCTGGCCGCGAGTGCTGCCCGGGCGCTAGATTGCTGGTTACTTCATTGGTTGAACTATGAAACATGTCTCAGCGGCCAGTCTGATCGGTCTGCTTCTGTCTGCCGGTGCCAGCGCCCAGACCGCGCTGACCTGGCAGCAGCTGCGCGACCGCTTCGAAGCCACCAACCCGACCCTCAAGGCCGCGCAGCTCAATATCGATGAATCCCGCGCCGCGGAGATCACCGCTTTTCTGCGGCCGAACCCGGATTTCACTTTCTCCACCGACGGCACTCAGCTCACGCCGTATCAGGGAGTCTATCGTCCTCTCTCGGGAACGCAGTACGCGCCTTCCATCAGCTATCTGCATGAACGGGAAGGGAAGCGCGAGCTGCGCCGCGACAGCGCGAAGAAGTCGACCGAGATTGCGGCCTCGTCCTATTCCGATCAGGAGCGCGGTCTGCTCTTCAACCTGCGCAACGCCTTCGTCCAAGTGCTGCAGGCCAAGGCGTTCCTCGACAACGCGAAGGAAAACCTCGCCTACTGGGATCGCGAGCTGGGTATCGACCGCACGCGTCTGACCGCCGGCGATATCGCCCAGATCGATCTGGACCGTCTCCGGCTGCAGCGCGCCCAGTTCGAATCCGACTTCGAAACCGCCACGGTCAACCTCAGAACCGCCAAGATCCAGCTCCTGACGCTGCTGAACGACCGCACGCCGGTCGATCAGTTCGACGTGACGGGTCCCTACGATTTCAAGGAAGTGTTGCAGCCTCTCGACGATTTCCGCGCCGCCGCGCTGGCCGCGAGGCCGGACCTGAAGGTTGCCATGGAGAGCGTGGAACTGGCGAAGATCAATCACAACCTTGCGGTAGCCAACGGCTCGACGGATCCGACCTACAGCGTCTGGGTGACGCACAACCCGTCGTTCAGCAATCCGTACGACAACAACACGGTCGGGGCGAGCGTGAGCATTCCGCTGCGCATCTTCGACCGCAATCAGGGCGAGAAGGCGCGCACCCAGATCGACATCTCGCGCAACGAAAAGCTGGTGGATGCGGCGCGGGCGGGGGTGTTCAGCGACGTGGATTCCGCCTGGGCGACGGTGGTGAGCGCGATCAATCTGCTGAAGCCGTACCGCGACGAATATCTGAAACTGGCCGGCCAGGTACGCGACCGCGTGTCG
>DASPQQ010000359.1:0-2054 GCA_035624885.1 Bryobacteraceae bacterium
CAAAGAACTGGCGCCGGCGGTGCTGCGTCACCGCATCATTCTGAATTTCGACGCGCACGCGGACGGTAAAACGCCGGATGCGATCATTGCCGCGATCCTCGCGGGCGTCAAGGCACCGGCTGCGTAAGAGACCGGGTTAGAGATTTTTGTTGTGGCAGAACCCTTACTCGACCGTGAATTTCTCGAGCGGCTCGAACGGCTGACGATTCACTGGCAACGTTCCTTTCCTGGCCTGGTCGGCGGGCACAATCAGTCGCGCTTCGCCGGCGGCGGGCAGGAGTTTCTCGATCACCGCACTTTCTATCAGGGCGACGACCTGCGGGCGGTGAACTGGCGCGCGTACATGCGGCTCGACAAGATGTTCCTCAAGATCTTTCAGGTCGAGCCGAGGGTGCCGATCCGGCTGCTGGTGGACACTTCGAAGTCGATGGCGAGCACCGGGGACAAGTTCCTCTGCGCGCGGCGCCTTGCGGCGGCGATGGTTTACGTGGGCCTCGTGCGGCTCGACACGATTCATGTTCTGCCGTTTGCGTCGAAGCTCGAGGAAGGGAAGGCGGCCGGCGGCGGGCGGCACATGTACCGGCCGATCTCGACGTATCTAGAGGGGCTCGAGGCTTCGGGCACGACCGATTTCCATGCGGTGGTGCGCGACTTCCTCAATGAATATCCGCAGCGCGGCCTCGTGATCGTGATCTCGGATTTTCTGGACGACGGTTCGTGTGCGAAGGCTCTGCAGTATCTGGCGGATTACGGCAACGAACTGATGCTGCTGCAGGTGTGGGCGGACCAGGACCGCGTTCCGCCCTGGCAGGGCGAAGTGGAGATGACGGATGCGGAGTCCGGCTCGAAACTGCGGATTCAGGTGGATGCCGAGGCGCGGCGGAAATACACCGAAGCGTTCGACGCTTTTTCGGCGGAGCTGAAGGAGATCGCGCTGCGCAACCAGGGCAAGTACGCCGGGATCCCGTCTTCGATGTCGATCGACGACGCCATCTTCGGGACTATGATCAAGACCAGGAGCATCGCTTAATTGCAGTTCCTGAATCTCTCCATCGCGCAGTTCCTCACGATCTTCGGCGCCGTTACCGCGCTGGCCGTGGCGCTCTATCTGCTCGATCGCAATCGCCGCAAACAGATGGTGGCGACGCTGCGCTTCTGGGTGGAACCGGGAGAGCCCGCGCCGGTAACGCGGCGGCGCAGGATTCAGCAGCCGCTTTCACTGCTGATGCAGCTGCTCGGGATGCTGCTGCTGCTGCTGGCTCTCGCGCAGTTTCAGTTCGGCGGGCGGCGGAATTCGCGGCGCGATCACGTGATTGTGCTGGATACTTCGGCATGGATGGCGGCCAACATGCCGCCGCGCGGCGATGGCACGGTGCTGACCCTGATGGATTCGGCGCGCGCCAATGCGCTCGGCTGGCTGCGCGCTGTTCCGTCCGGCGACCGGGTGATGCTGATTCGCGCCGATGCGCTGGCGACTCCGGCGACGGCGTGGGAGACGGACCGGAAGGTGGTGGCGCGGGCGGTACTCGAATCGACGCCTGGCGCGACCGCGCTGAACCTTTCGCAGAGCCTCGAGTTCGCGCGGCAGCTGCAGATGGCGAGCGGTTCGATGCCGGGCGAAATCACTTATATAGGACCGGGGCGGATTTCGACGCGCGAGGCGAACAACCTGTCGATTCCCGCGCTGCCCTCGTTCCGCGTGATCAACGTGGATGATCACGATGTGGAGAATGTGGGGCTGCGCAGCATGGGCGCGCGGCGTTCTCCGAATACGCCGGGCGTGTGGGATGTGCTGATTCGCGCGCACAATTACGGACGCACGCCGAAAACGGTGAGCGTGACGCTGGCTTACGGGCACGCGCCGGAGGGGATTCGTCCCATTGAGCTGCCGCCGGGCGGGGAAAAGGAAGTTTCGTTCCCGGTGCGGACGGCCGCGGCGGGGCTGCTCGAAGCGCGTTTGTATCCGAAAGACGCTTTCGCGGGGGATAACTATGTGGCGCTGGAGCTGCCGGAATCGCGGAGCCTGCACGTGACGGTTTATTCGGATCAGCCGG
>DASPQQ010000360.1:0-2651 GCA_035624885.1 Bryobacteraceae bacterium
AGCTTGCGTATGTGCTCGACCATTTGCCCGAGCTGGTGGTGAAGGCGGTGGGCGAATCGGGCGGGTACGGAATGCTGATGGGGCCGTCGTCGGACCGCAAGACGATTGAAGATTTCCGCGCGCGGCTCGTGGCCGATCCGCGCAATTACATCGCGCAGCCTGTGGTGCCGCTCTCGTGCGTGCCGTCATTCGATGCGGCGACGTCGTCGATGAGCGCGCGGAACGTGGACCTGCGGCCTTACTGCCTTTACGACGGGGAAAAAGTGACGATCGTGCCGGGCGGGCTGACGCGCGTGGCGCTGCAGAAGGGCTCGATGGTGGTGAATTCGTCGCAGGGCGGAGGCAGCAAGGACACGTGGGTGCTGCGGGGCGATGAATAGGGAGCCGGATAGATGATGCTTTCGCGGATCGCCGATTCGCTGTTCTGGATCGGCCGGTACATGGAGCGGGCGGATAATACGGCCCGCATCCTGGACGTGAATTACCACATGCTGCTCGAGCAGCCTCCCGATACCTACAAGCTGCGCTGGGATCCGCTGATCGCGGTGACGGGCGAGCGGGCGCGGTTCTACAGGACGTACGACGAGGCGAGCGCGCAGAGCGCGTTCGAGTTTCTGGGGTTTTCCGAAGACAATCCGAACTCGATCTGGCAGTGCATCGTGCAGGCGCGCGAGAATGCGCGCACGATTCGCGACCGCATTTCGCGCGAGCTGTGGGAAGACATCAACGGGCTCTATCACAAGATCATCCAGCTGCGCGAGTACGGCGAGGGGCTTTCGGGATTCTGCGACGCGGTGAAGCGCGGCGGACATCGTTTTCACGGGGTGTGCGATGCCACGCTGGCGCGCGACGAAGGCTGGCATTTCGTGCAGGCGGGAATCGCGCTCGAACGCGCGGAGATGACGGCGCGGCTGCTCGACGTGCATTACCACCAGATGGTGGAGGGTTCGGCGATTCTGGCCGAAGCGCGCAGCCACCTGTGGATGGCGGTTTTGAAATCGACGGCGGCTTATGAGTTCTACCGGCGGCAGTATTCGCAGATCGAACCGGCGAAAGTGGCCGAGTTGCTGCTGCTGGACCCGCGGCATCCGCGTTCGGTGCGGTTCAATCTGAATACGCTGCGGCAGTCCCTGCACGCCATCAGCGGATCGGTGCCGGGAACTTACGCGAACGAAGCCGAGCGGCTCGCGGGCAAGATGCATGAACGGCTGACGTACGACAGCATCGACGAGATCTTCGCCGGCGGCCTGCACAACTATCTGACGGAAGCGCAGGAAATGTGCCGGAGCATCGGCAACGAGATTACGCGCGCTTATCTCAATTACGCGGTGGCCAGCTGATGAACCAGATGAACCGTTACCGGTTGTCGCACGTTACCAATTTTTCCTACGACGGGCCGGTGTCGGAAAGTTACAACGAACTCCGGCTGCGCCCGCGGCACGACGAATCGCAGAGCTGCCTGTCGTTCCGGATCACGACGGCGCCGGCTTCGCGGCCCGCCGCGCACCTCGATTATTTCGACAACTGGGTGCATCAGTTTCACATCCTGCCGGAGCACCGGCAGCTCCGCGTGGAAGCGGAGGCTGTGGTGCTGGTGCATCCGCAGCAGCCGTGGGTGCAACGGCCGCTTCCGCTGGCGGAGCTGGATCAGTGCCGGGAATCCCTCGTCGACGATCACTACGACTGGCTTTCGGCGACGCAGTACTGCCCGCTGCTGCCCGCGCTCGGCGAGTTCGTGAAAATGAGCGAAGAGCGGTGCGACGGGACGGCGCGCAGTTTTGCCGAAGAAGCGTCGAAGGTGGTGCACGAGCAGTTCCGGTATCAGAAGGGCGCGACGCACGTGCACTCTTCGGTACAGGATTGCCTCGAGACACGGGCAGGGGTCTGCCAGGATTTTTCGCACATTCTGCTCTCCCTCCTGCGGCTGCGTGGATTGCCGGCGCGGTACATCTCCGGGTATCTGATCAGCACGCGGGCGAATGGCGATGCGGAAGCCGGAAATGCGCAGGCTGCGATGGAGCGCGTAATCGGCGGCCAGGCTTCGCATGCCTGGGTGCAGGCGTATATCCCGGAGACGGGATGGATCGGGCTCGATCCGACCGTTGGGCGGTTCGAAGAAGCGCGCCATATTCTCGTGGCGCGCGGGCGCGATTATGGCGACGTTCCGCCGGTGCGCGGCGTGTACAAGGGCCACGCGGGCCAGAGCCTCTCGGTAGACGTGCTGGTGCGGCCCGCGCTCGATGACGACGGAGCCGAGATGCTGCAGGAGACCGCGGCGGCTCCTCCGAAGCGGGAGTTCGAAGAGCAGGAACAGCAGCAGCAACAGTAAGGTCAAGATTCCGTAGTAAGATGCCTCCTATGATCCGGCGAGGCAACTTATCCGGGATCGCTCTCGTGGCCGGCCTGCTGGCCGCACCCGGCGCCGCGCAGGTCACTTCGCTGCCGCACTTTGCTGCCGGGAGTACGTGGACGACCGACATTTACGTCGTCAACACGGGCATCAGTTCGGCAAACTTTCAGATCTCGTTCTTTGACAACAACGGGAACCCGGTGGCCGTCCCGTTCAGTTCCGGATCGACGACGGTGCTGTCGGGATCGGTCGCCGCGCAGGGCTCGGCTTTTTATGAAGCCGGCAACCCGAAGGCGTCGCT
>DASPQQ010000361.1:0-4357 GCA_035624885.1 Bryobacteraceae bacterium
GAAAGGCGCGAGCCGGGAGGCGGCGATCGACGCCGTGCGCGATTACTTCTATCGCGGCGAGATCGCGAAGAAGATCGACGAATTCAGCCGCGCTCACGACGGTCTGCTGCGCTATGACGACATGGCGTCCTTCAGGCTGACGCCGGAAGAGCCGGTCTCGACCGAATTTCAGGGCGCGCGCGTCTACAAGCCCGGCTTCTGGAGCCAGGGACCGGCGATGATCGAGACGCTGAACATCCTGAACCCGTTCGAGCTGCAGAACATGCACCTGAATTCGGCGCAGTATATCCATACGCTGACGGAAGCGCTGAAGCTTGCCTACGCCGACCGCGATACCTACTACGGCGATCCGAAGTTCAACAAAATTCCTTCGGAGGAGCTGCTTTCGATGAAGTATGCCGAAGAGCGGCGCAAGCTGATCGGGCAGCAGGCTTCGCTGGCGTTCCGGCCGGGGCAGGTGGGCGACAATCCGCCGCTGCATCCTTCGCAGTCGCAGATCGTGCGCACGAAGATCGATTCGTTCCTGATGGCGCACGATACGACGTGCGTGGATGCGATCGACAAGAGCGGCGTCATGTTCTCGGCCACGCCTTCGGGCGCATGGCTGCCTTCGGTGATCGCGGGCGATACCGGCATTCCGCTGACCGAACGCGCCCAGAGCTTCCTGCTGGTGCCCGGGCATCCGAACGAGCTGGCCGGCGGCAAGCGCCCGCGCGTGACGCTCAGCCCGACGCTCGTCACCCACACCGACGGGACGCCGTGGTTCGTGCTCTCGACGCCCGGCGGCGATAACCAGGAGCAGGCTCTCATGCAGATCCTCTTCGCCGTCATTCTCTTCCAGCGCGATGCGGAAGCCGCCATCGAAGTGCCGCGCTTCGAGACACGGCATCTGGTTTCGAGCTTCGATAACCACGCGATGAATCCCGGCGATCTTCAGCTCGACGAGCGGACCCCGGTCAGCGTGCAGCAGGATCTCGCGAATCGCGGCCACAAGGTCACGGTGCGCTCGCGCTGGGCGAGCGGCTCCGCGCCGGCGCTGGTTCGCGTGACGCCGGATGGGGTGATCGAGGCCGGCGCCGATCCCTGGGGCTACCGCAGCATGCGGGCCTGGTAGCGGCCGCGCTTCAGTTGGATACCCTCTTCGACTCCGGCGGCGCGCCCGCCTTCGACCGCGATCTGCTGCGCGACCGCCTGCGGGACCTCGCGCGGCACCGCATCTACATCGGCGGCAGTTCGTGGAAGTACGAAGGCTGGCTCGATCAGATCTACACGCGCTCGCGTTACGAGACGCGTGGCCGGTTTTCAAAGAAGCTCTTTGAGGAAACCTGCCTCAGCGAATACGCGACCGTGTTCCCGACGGTCTGCGGCGATTTTGCGTTCTATCAATTCCCGGCCGATGCCTTCTGGGCGAAGCTCTTCCGGCAGACGCCGGCTGCGTTTCGCTGGGGCTTCAAGGTGCCGGAGCAGATCACGGTTCCGGTCTGGCCCACGCACCCGCGCTATGGCGCGCTCGCGGCTCTCGACAACCCGACGTTTCTCGACAATCGTCTGTTCGAGGAGGCGTTTCTGCGCGCGCTCGAACCGTATCGCACGCAGGTTGGCGTCCTGATCTTCGAGTTCGGTGCGTTTCGTCCCGCGAGCTTTCGCTCGGCGCGCGATTTCGTGAAGGCTCTCGACCCGTTTCTCGACGCGCTTCCGCCAGGCTGGCGCTATGCTGTGGAAATCCGCAACGCGGAGTTTCTCGAACCCGCTTACTTCGATTGCCTGCGCGCGCACGATGTAACTCATGTCTATAACGCATGGACGCGCATGCCGGAGATGGCGGAACAGATGGCGATCGAACAATCGCAGACGAGCGAGCTGCTTGTTGCGCGCGCCCTGCTGCGCCGCGGCCGCAGCTACGAAGAAGCGGTTCAGAAATTTTCGCCATACGATCGCGTTCGCGATGTCAATGAAGCGGTGCGGCGCAGTTTGCGTGAGGTGATTCACATCGCTGAAGTCGATGGACGGCCCGCGTTCATCTTTATTAATAACCGCCTCGAAGGAAATTCTCCCGCTACGATTGTCGCTGTAGCAGATTGAAAAACACGGGCGCACTGTGCGATCCGGCACGCGACTGTCATTACGCGTTTACATCCGTTTCGTACCCTGGGTTGACTCCCATGAAATGTCATTTCACGCCGAGCGCGGCATGCGCTCTAATTGTCTTCACAGTTACTTCATACGCGCAGATCAATACCGCAAGCCTCACCGGACTTATCAGAGATACAAGCGATGCGGTGATCACCGATGCTAAAGTTACTGCACATAACCCGGCGACCGGCATCGACAGCGAGAGCCAGACCAATAGCTCCGGATATTACTCCTTCGCCAACCTTCCCGCGGGAACCTATGACATCACCGTACAGAAAGACGGCTTTGAGAAAGCCCTGACAACTGTAATTCTGGACCCGACGGAAAAGGCCCGGCAGGATTTCCAGCTCAAGGTAGGGGCCGTTTCCAGCTTTGCAAACGTCGAAGCAGCGGCGCCGCTGCTCTCTCCTGACGATTCCTCGCTGGGCTCCACGGTCGATAACAAATACGTGCAGGAATATCCGCTGCTGCTCAGGAGCTGGGACGATCTGGTGAACCTTGTGGCCGGAGTGCAGGGCCAGCGCTATACCGATCAGGGCGGCAGCACGAGCGCGGGCCGCACGGGCGGCTTCAACGTGCACGGCGTACGGCAACTCGAGAATAACTTCCTGCTCGATGGAATCGACAACAACTCGATTTCAGAAAACGTTCAGGAACTGACGACACAGGTGGTGCGGCCGTCGGTCGATGCCATGGAGGAGTTCAAGATCATCACCAACCCGTACTCGGCGGAATACGGGCGCGGTGGCGCGGTGATCAGCGTGATCACCAAGGGCGGCACGAACGAGATTCACGGCACGCTGTACGAGTTTCTGCGCAACCGCGACACGGACGCCAACGATTTCTTCTCCAATCGCCAGGGCCTGGGCAAGCCCGAGAATATCCGCAACCAGTTCGGCGGCAATCTCGGCGGACCGGTCAGAAAGAACAGGCTGTTCGCCTTTTTCGATGAAGAAACGACGCGCATCATCACGGGCCAGTTGCGCAGCGGCACGGTGCCGACGGACAACGAGCGCGTGGGGAATTTCAGCGCGGCGGCGGGCGCGGCTCTGGGGATCACTTACCCGACGGTTTATTACCAGGGAAAACCGGTGCCGAACAACATCATTCCGGCGTCACTGATCTCGCCCACCGCGGCCTCGATCATGGCGCTGTTTCCCGAGCCGACCGTGGCCGGCGCGGATCTGAACAACTACTTCCGCAATGCCGACCTGACCGATAACGCGAACCGTTTCTCGACGCGCGCGGACTGGCAGGCTTCGGACAAGGACAGCGTCTTCACCCGCTACAGCTGGAGCGTGCGCAGCCGCAACAGCCCGGGCCTGTTTCCCGGGATCGCGGACGGGACGCAGTCGTCTTCGCAGGGTAATTATCATCTGACGGCGGATCAGGCGGTGCTTGGCTGGACGCGGCCGATTCTGCCGAACCTGGTGAACGATTTCCGCACCGGCTACGAGCACGATAACTCCTACGCGAAGCAGGAACCGTTCGGCGAGCCGGGCGGGAATCTGGTTCCGGGCGTGCCGAACAACCCGGCGTTCTCGGGCGGCGTCACGATGATTACGTTCTCCAACTACAACACCTTCATCGGTTCGCCCAACTTCCTGCCGAAATTCCAGAAGACGCAGCAGTGGCAGTTCGCCGATACCATCGCCTGGACGCACGGCACCCACCAGTTCAAGTTCGGGACCGACGTGCATGCGCCGCAGACGAACAACTTCCAGGACGTGCCGGGACTGCGCGGCGCGTTGAACTTCGACAAGATCTTCAGCTGCCTGCGCAATTCGAACAACCAGTGCGTCGCCGGCACCGGGATTCCCTATGCGGACTTCCTGTTCGGCGATCCGCAGACCGCGATGCTCTCCAATCAGTTCGAGGCGAACCAGAAGTGGTATTGGTACGACTTCTTCGCGCAGGACGATTTCAAGGTGACGCCGAAGCTGACGCTCAATCTCGGCATCCGCTACGATTTCTCGTCGCCGGTGTGGGAGGGCAACAACCACCTTTCGAACTTCAATCCGGCGGGCAGCGAATCGATCATTACCGCGTCCAGCGGTTCGCTCTATGACCGCACGCTGGTCGACCCGCAGCGGACGAACTTCGCGCCGCGCTTCGGCTTCGCTTACCACATGCTGCCGAAGACGGTGCTGCGCGGCGGCTACGGCATTTTCTACGTGCCGTTCGATCGCGCCGGTTCGGAAAACCAGCTGGCACTGAATCCGCC
>DASPQQ010000362.1:0-18415 GCA_035624885.1 Bryobacteraceae bacterium
GTGTGGCCGAAGGCGATCACGTTGGCGCCGAGTTCGCGCCCGATCTGATAAACAGCGCGGCGGCGGAAGCGGCTGCACAGGTCGCAGCCGTGATCGGGTTGCTCTTCAAGAAGGCGCAGCGAGGATTTGTCGGTGTAGCAGCGCCATTCGATGCCGAGAGAACGGATGTATTCGCCGACCGGCTCGACCGGCTTCAGAAATTTACCCTGTTCGACGGTGAAAGCGCAGACCGAGAAATGGATGGGCGCGCGTTTGCTCAGCAGATTCAGCGCTTCGAGAAGCGTGACCGAGTCCTTGCCGCCGGAGACCGCGACCGCGATGCGATCTCCCTCGCGGATCATGTTGAAGCGATGGATTGCTTCCCCGACCTTGCGGAGCAGGGTTTTCTCGATGTCCACAAGACCAGCTTAGCGTGTGTCGAGCTTTTCCTCGACGTGGCGAAGCCGGGCGTCGAGAACGCCTTCGATTCGCTCGATGCCCGCCTGCAGTTTGGCACTTTCAGCCTGAATCAGCGCGATCAGATTCTGCTGTATGGCCTCCAGCCGGCCGTTTGTGTCCGAAAGTCTGCTCTGAATATCACTAATCCTGGAGTTGCTGAACAGCACTCCCAGCGCGACGATGATTGCCGTCCCGGTCAGCGTCGCAGATGTCTGGTCCATTGCCACCAACTCCAGTCTCGCATGAAGAAAGGGGCTGGCGAATATCGTTTCCGGGCGCGTTGCTACCATGGTCATTTCCCCATGGCTCTGCGCTTTTACAACACCCTGACTCAGCAGGTGCAGCCGTTTACGCCCATCGACCCCGAGGCCGTCAGGATGTACACCTGCGGGCCGACGGTCTACGATTTTGCCCACATCGGCAACTTCCGCACCTTCGTCTTTTACGATCTGCTGCGGCGCGTGCTGCGGCTGAACGGGTACAAACTCCATCACGTCATGAACATCACCGACGTGGACGACAAGATCATCCGCAACGCGGTGGCGAAGGGCAAGAGCCTCAAGGAATACACGGATACCTACACCGAGGCTTTTCTGGCCGACTGCGCCAGCCTGCGGCTCGAACGGCCGGAACGCATCGCGCGCGCGACCGATCACATTCCGGAGATGGCGGCCGCGATTCAGAAGCTCGAACAATCCGGCCATACCTACCGCAGCGATGGCTCGGTCTACTTCAAGATCGCCTCGTTTCCCGGCTACGGAAAGCTGTCGCACAATGATTTCGGCGGCATGGTGGCCGGCGCCCGCGTGGACGTGGATGAGTACGAGAAAGACGATGCGCGCGACTTCGCGCTGTGGAAAGCGCCCAAGCCGGGCGAGCCCGCGTGGGATACGCCGATCGGCACGGGACGGCCGGGCTGGCATATCGAATGTTCCGTGATGGCGATTGAATTTCTGGGCGCGTCGCTCGATATCCACGCGGGCGGCATCGATCTGGTCTTCCCGCACCACGAGAATGAGATCGCGCAATCGGAATCGCTCACCGGGCAGCCCTTCGCGTATTACTGGCTGCATTCGGAGTTTCTGCTGGTGGACGGGCAGAAGATGTCGAAATCGCTCGGCAATTACTACACGCTGCGCGACATCTTCGCCAAAGGCTTCGCGCCGGAAGCCGTGCGCTATCTCCTCGCTTCCACGCCCTATCGCAAAGGTCTGAATTTCACCTTCGATGGTCTGAAGGCGGCGGCCACGGCCATCGACCGGCTGCGCAATTTCGCCTTCCGGCTCGATTCGGCGAAGCCCGGGGAAGGAAAGAGCGAACGCATCGAAGAGCTGGCCGCGAAAGCAAAGAAGGATTTTCGCGAAGCGCTCGACGACGATATCAATACGGCGGAAGCCCTCGGGGCGGTGTTCGAGTTCGTCCGCGAAGCCAACACGGCGCTCGATGCGGGAGAGTTCCGCGCGGGCAACGTGGCGGCGGCGCGGGAACTGCTCGAACAATTCGATTCCTTCTTCGACGTTCTGAAACCAACCGCGACTGCGGGCGGTCTGTCAGATAAAGAGGTGGAAGCGCTCGTCGCCGAGCGGAACGCGGCCAAGAAGGCCCGCGACTTCGCGCGCGCCGATCAGGTGCGCGCGCAGCTGCTCGAACAGGGCATCATCCTCGAAGACACGAAAGACGGTATTCGCTGGAAACGAAAGTAATGAATCTCCATACCAAAGCCGTACACGCGGGGGACCGCAAACGCACCGGATCGTGGGTGCCCGTTACCACCCCGATCCACACGGCTACCAGCTTTTTCTACGACGACGTTCTCGACCTCGACCGCAGCTTCGAAGGCACGCTGGCCGGCCCCTCCTACGCCCGCCACGGCAATCCGACCAACGAGGCGCTTGAAGAACTGGTGACGTCGCTCGAAGGCGGCGCGGGCGCGCTGGCCTGTGCTTCCGGCATGGCCGCACTGAACATGGCGATCATGGCCGCGCTGGTCGACCGGCGGCGCGTTCTGCTGGCGGCGAATGCGCTCTATGGCGCCACCATCAACATGCTGATGAAAGTGCTCGAACCGTGCGGCGTCGAGACCGTCTTCGTCGATTTCTCGGACGAAGCGGCGCTCGAGGCGGCGATTCAGGAGCATCGGCCGGGCGCGCTGCTGATGGAAACCATCTCGAATCCGATACTGCGCGTCCCTCCGCTCGATCGCGTGGCCGGGCTGGCGAATCAGGGCGGCGCGCAACTGGTGGTCGACAGTACGTTCTCAACACCGATGATCACGCGGCCGCTCGAGTTCGGCGCGCATTTCGTGGTTCACAGCCTCACCAAGTACCTGGCCGGACATGGCGACGTGCTGGGCGGCATCGTGGTCACGACCGAAGCCAATCTTCCCGCGCTGCGATCGCTTGCGAAAGCGCTGGGGCCGCTGCTCGGGCCTTTCGAAGCTTATCTGGCGATGCGCGGCATCAAGACGTTCCCGCTGCGCATGGAACGGCAGTGTGCGAACGCGGCAAGGATCGCCTGCCGGCTGGCGGCACATCCGGCGGTCGAAAAGGTGAATTATCCGGGCGATCCGAATCACCCCGACGCGGCTGCGATCAAGCGTCTCTTCGCACCGGGTCTCTACGGAGCGATGGTCAGCTTCGAGATCAAAGGCGCGGACCGCGAGGGCGTTTTCCGTTTCATGAACGCGCTGAAGCTGGTGGTGCCGGGAACTTCGCTGGGCGACGTGCAGACCATGGTGCTTTACCCCGTCATCGCCTCGCATCGCGAGCTTTCGCCGAAGCATCGCCTCCGCCTCGGGATTCACGATAATCTGGTGCGGCTGTCCGTGGGCATCGAGAACGTCGAAGATATCCTCGCGGATCTCGAGCAGGCTCTCGGGTGAGACGGGCGATCCCCGTGGGAATCAGATGCTGGAAGTCAAAGCCGTCACCAAACGCTACGGGAGCATTACAGCCGTCGATGGCGTGAGCTTTTCCGCGGGGAAAGGCGAAACGATCGGCCTGCTGGGCCCGAATGGCGCCGGCAAGACCACTACCGTTTCGATGGTGGCCGGCATCACGCGGCCCGACAGCGGCGAGATCCTGATCGAAGGCCAGGCCATCCGCCGCGATACGGACCCGGTGAAACAGCGCATCGGCCTCGTGCCACAGGATCTGGCGCTTTACGATGAGTTGCCGGCCATCGAAAATCTCCGCTTCTTCGCGGCCCTTTACGATCTGGATGGGGCGAAGGCGAAACGGGCCATCGGAGAAGCGCTGGCGCTGGTGGGGCTGAGCGATCGGGCCAAAGACAGGGTTTCCACATTCAGCGGCGGCATGAAGCGGCGTCTGAATCTGGCCGCCGCGCTCCTGCACGATCCGCGGATTCTGCTTCTCGATGAGCCGACCGTCGGGGTCGACCCGCAGAGCCGCAACGCCATTTTCGAAAATCTCGAAACCCTGCGCGCGCGCGGCAAGACGCTGATCTACACGACGCACTATATGGAAGAAGCCGAGCGGCTGTGCGACCGGCTTGTCGTCGTCGACCACGGCAGGGTGATTGCGAACGATACTCTGCACGGGCTTTACCGGCTCTTGCCCATCACCAACCTCCTGCTGATTGAACTGGCGGATGGAGAGGGGGGCTTCCCGCTGGACGAGGTGCGCAGCCTGCCGGAAGTGAAGTCCGCCGAACTCGACAAGCACGCGTTGAAGGTCGGAGTGCATGACCTTTCGACCGGCGCGCCGCGCATTCTGCAATGGCTGGTGGATCACGGGCATCCGTACCAGCATGTGGTGAGTGAGAGGCCGGATCTCGAGACGGTGTTCCTCTCTCTCACGGGAAGGAGTTTAAGAGACTGATGACCACCGCCTTCCTCGCGATGGTCCGCAAGGATCTCCGCATTTTCATCAGAGACCGCCGGGCGCTCATCATCGGCTTCGTGGCGCCCATCGCGATAGCCTCCTTCTTCGGTTTCGTTTTCAGCGGAGGCATTGGCCGAACCCCGGTCAGCCGCATCAAAGTTCTCTTCGCCGATGAGGACCAGAGCAGCATTTCGCGCGATATGTTCGCGCAGTTCGAGAGCAACAACAGTCTCGATGTAAAGGCGGCATCGCGCGAGCAAGCGCGCGAGGCTGTCCGGAAAGGTTCCGCGCCTGTCGCGGTTGTCATTCCCAAAGGTTTCGGCGATCAGGCCGGACGGTCGATGTTCACAAGCTCGGCGAAGCCGTCGATCGGCGTTCTCTACGACCCTTCGCACGCGCCCGAACATGGAATGGTGCAGGGCATCCTCACCGGGACCGTGATGCAGGCGGTCAGCAGGGAAGTGTTCGGCGGTGCGGGCGGCCAGAAGCTGCTCGAGAAACAACGTGAGGATATCGAGGCGAGCCCGACCCTCTCGCCCGCCGTGAAGGCGTCTCTTCTCGCATTGCTCGGCAGCGTGCAGAATGTTCAGTCGACGCCGGCACTCTCCGGAGGCCGCGGACGTGGCGGCATTGCGATGCCGGCGGAGATGCACGAGGAAGCCGTCACGGCCCGGGCCGACGTGAAGTACAACGGCTACGCGCATTCATTCGGCGGCATGGGCGTGCAGTTCGTTCTTTTTCTCGGGATCGATATGGGCATCAGCCTGCTGCTGCAGAAGCAGCGCGGGCTCTGGAAGCGCTTCCGTGCGGCCCCGGTTTCGCGCTGGCTCGTTCTCGGCAGCCGCTGCGTCAGCGCGACCGTTATTTCCACGGCCATCATGCTGATGCTTTTTGCCTTCGCGCGCGCCGTTTACGGCGTCAGGATCGAAGGCAGCGTTGCGGGGTTTCTGGTGATCTGTCTCGCGTTTTCGCTGATGACGGGCGCGCTGGGCCTGATGGTGGCGGCGCTCGGCAAGACGCCCGAAGCGACGCGCGGCATTTCCGTCCTCTTCACGCTCGTGATGGTGATGCTGGGCGGCGCGTGGGTGCCGACCTTCATCTTCCCCGAGTGGCTGCAGAGAATCACGATCGCGATTCCGACGCGCTGGGCAGTGGACGGTCTCGACGGCGTGGTCTGGCGCGGCTACCGCTTCACCGATTCGCTCCCGGCGGTTGCCGTGCTCGTGGGGTTCGCGATTCTGTTCGGCGCCATCGCGGTCAACCGCTTCGGCTGGGACGAAGCGGGTTAAGGTTTTTTCGCAGCGATCTGATTGAGGGCATCGCCTTCGCGGATTTCATCCGTGGCGCGCCGCACCACCTGATCGCCCGCTTTCAGGCTGCCCAGAACCTCGATCAGATCCCCGTCGGCCGCGCCTTTTCGGACATCCACCCATTCGGCGTGGCCGTCGCGATCGCGCACCACGAAGGTGCGTTCCGTGGTCGTCACCACGCTGGTCTTCGGAACCAGCAGCGACTGCTTCGCCGCGCGCACCGGCCATTTGACGTTCGGATACATGCCCGGCGCAAGAGAACCGTCGCGGTTGAAAACATCGAGCTCCACCGGCATGGTGCGGGTGTTCACGTCGAGTGCGTGCGCGACGCGGGCGATGGTTCCCGAGTAAGTGCGGTCGGGATAGGCGGGAACGCGGAAGTCCACTTTGGCCCCCGCCGCGATGCCGCCGACGTTCTCTTCGGGCACAGCCACGACGAGCCGGAGATGCGCCACTTCCTGGATGGTGAGCAGCACCGGATCGGTGCCGGGGCCGACCAGCGCGCCCGGATGGACCAGACGCTCGGTCACCACGCCATCGAACGGCGCCGTGATGCGCAGGTAGGATTCGAGCTCTTTCTGCGACTGCATCAGCGATTCCGCAGCTGCCTTCGCCTGCCGCTTCGCCTCAACCACGGCATGCGCGGCATCCACCTGCTTCTGCGCCTGAATGAGATCCCCGCCGGCGACGGCGCCGGGCGTGGCCGCGGCCTGCTTCAGAAGATCGAGCGAGCTTTGCGCGGCGGCCAGCTGCGCTTCGGCCTGCACACGCTCCGCATCGAGCGAGAGAACTCTCGACTGCGTCTCGGCGATTTGCGACTCCATCTCGGGAGCGGACAGCTCCGCGAGCAGATCGCCTTTCTTCACCACCGAACCGCGATCCACCAGGACCCGTTCCACGTAGCCGCGCACGCGCGCGTGCATGGCCACGCTCTGGAAGGGCTGGAATTCGCCGGGCAGATCGATGGTGCGCACGACGGCCCTGGCCACCACGGGAGCAAGGTCCGCCGTCTGGGCCTGAGCCATTCCCAGCGCCATCAGCGTGGCGGCTGCGATCAGATTCTTACTGCGCTTCATGGTATTTGCTCTCCGTATCCATCGGGTTGAGGGATGGTGAAGTGGTGGATGCTCCGCGCTGCAGGATGGCGTAGATCGAAGGCAGCACCGTGAGCGTCGTGAACGTGGAGACGATCAGGCCTCCGATCACGGCGCGGCCGAGCGGCGCTGCTTCGGCGCCTCCCTGGCCGAGGCCGATCGCCATCGGCGTCATCCCGAGAATCATGGCCGAAGCCGTCATCAGAACCGCGCGCAGGCGGCCCGAGGCTCCTTCCTGCGCCGCCGCGATTGCATCCCGGCCTTCGCGGCGCGCATGCTCGGCGAAGGTGACCAGCAGAATCGAATTCGCGACCGCGATCCCGACCGCCATGATCGCGCCCATATAGGACTGCAGGTTCAGCGTCGTTCCGGTAACCATCAGCATCAGGAGCACGCCGGCCAGCACGGACGGAATCGTGAGAACGATGGCGAGCGCGAGCCGGAACGACTGGAAGTTCGCCGCGAGCAGCAGCAGGATCACGCCGATCGCGAGCATCAATCCCGTGCGCAGACCGAGAAGCGTCTGTTCGAGCGCGGGGATCTCGCCGCGCATCGTCACCGTGACGCCTCTCGGCGGCGCGCCCGCGGCTGCGATGGCCTGATTCAGCTTCGGCGCCGCCTCGCCGAGCGTGAGGTCATGGATATTCGCGGTGAGGCTGACGATGTGCTGGCCGTCGTAACGTTCGATCAGACCAGGCATTGTTCCCGGCTTGAGGGTCGCGACTTCTGTCAGACGCGTCTCGGTTTTGCCGTTCTGCATCACCGGCACGTTGCCCACCTCATCCACACTCTCATGCGGTTCTGCGGCAACTCCACCTGAATCTGGAACGCGTTGCCCGATCCCGGATCGCGCCAGTAGTTGGGCTGGGTGAAACGCGAAGAAGACGTGGCCGGCACGATGGACCGTGCGACATCGGCCATGGTGAGTCCGAACTGTCCGGCGCGGTCGCGGTTGATGTTGATATCGAGCGTCGGGAAATCGGAGGCCTGGGCGAATTCGAGGTCGCGCAGGAAGTCGAGTCTGGCCAGTTGTTCGCGAACCTTGCGGCCGTAGGCGTAATCGTCGTTGAGGCTCGCGCCGCGCAGTGCCACTTCGATCGGCGTGGGCGATCCGAAGCTCATCACCTGCGTCACGATATCGGCCGCTTCGAAGGAAACCCGCGTCCCCGGCAGTTCCTTCGTGAGCCGCGCGCGCAGGTTTTCGCGCAGCGCTTCGCCGCGCGGAGTTTCCGGCTTCACCGCTACCTGGATGATCGCCTCCTCCGGACCGCTGGTGAAGAGATGGATCAGGTCCACCGGATAACTCGAAGGAACGATGCCAAGGAAGTCGCTGGTGATTTCGACTTTGTCCAGGCCGATAGTGTTCCGGATGACATTCAGCGCGCGGAGGACAATCCGTTCCGTCTCTTCCACGCGCGTGCCCGTGGGCGCGCGCAGGCGGATGCGCAGCAGCGGCGCGTTCGAATCGGGGAACAGTTCGGTTCCCATGCGCGGCAGCATGTACCAGACCACGGCCATGGCCGTCGCGAGGTAGAAGATCACCAGAGGCCAGCGCAGCTTCAGGGTGAAGCTCAGCCAGCCGTCATAGAGCGAATGCAGCCAGCGCGATTCGCCGCGGTGCCCCTCCTTCATCAGCCATGTGGAGAAGACCGGAACCAGCGTGCTCGAAAGGATATACGACGCGATCATCGAGAACGCCACGGCGAGCGAGAGCGGAACGAAAAGCTGCTTGCCCACGCCGGCCATGAAGAACGACGGCACGAACACCGCGAGAATGCAGGCCATCGAAAGCAGCCGCGCCATGGCGGTGCGGCTGCACGCTTCGACCACCGCGCGGGCGCGCGAGACGCCCGGCAGCATCCGGGTGTGGATGTTCTCAATTTCGACCGTCGCCTCGTCGACCAGAACACCAACCGCGAGCGCCAGACCGCCGAGAGTCATGATGTTGATCGTCTGGCCGGTGGCCCAGAGCGCGATCACCGCGCTCAACAGCGCGAACGGAATGTTGAGGACGACGATGAGGGCGCTGCGCCAGTCGCGCAGAAAGAGAAGAACCATCACGCCGGTCAGCACCGCGCCCAGCATCCCTTCATTGATCAGCCCGCGGATGGAACTGGTGACGAAAGGAGACTGATCGAATTCGAGACGGATATCGACGTCGTCCGGCACTGCTTTTCGGAAATCGGGAAGCGCCGCTTTCACGGCGTTGATAACGGAAAGCGTCGAAGCATCGGCGCGCTTGGTCACGGGAATATAAACAGTGCGCTTGCCGTTCACATGCGCGTAGGCGGTGATGATGTCGGTGCCGTTCTCGATGGTGCCGATGTCCCGCAGATAAACCGGAGTTCCCGCGCCCGGCCGGATGGGCGTGCTGAGAAGCTCGGAAAGATCGCCGCCGAGCGCGGCGTTGGTGCGGGCGATGCGCTCCACCTTGCCGGTAAACATGTTGCCGGAGGGCATCACCAGACTCGACTTGCTGACCGCCGAGATGGCCTCATCCGGCGAGATGCGGTACTGCTGCAGTTTGTCCGGATCGAGCGTGATGACGATGGTCCGCTGGTTCCCGCCGAACGGCGGCGGCGCGGAAACGCCGGGCAGCGTGGCGAACAGCGGACGTACCCGGTTGAGTGCGAAATCCTGCAGTTCACCCTGCGTGTGGGCATCGCTGTTGAATACAAGGAGTCCGACAGCGACGCTGCCGGCATCGAAACGCGTGATGAATGGCGGCACGGCGCCGGGCGGCATGAAGGCGCGCGCGCGATTGACGTAACCGACCGTCTCTGCCATCGCCTGGCTCATGTCGGTGCCTTCATGAAAAACCAGCTTCATGAGCGCCGCGCCCTGGATGCTTTTGCTTTCCACGTGGTCGATGCCGGTGATGTAGAGGAAGTGGTACTCGAAGTAGTAAGTGAGGTAGCCTTCCATCTGCGCCGGGTCCATGCCGCCGTAAGGCTGGGCCACGTAGATCGCGGGATCGCCCACGCGCGGGAATATATCGACCGGCATGCGCTGCACCGCGAGCATGGCCGAAAGCGCGACGGCGAGCAGCGCCACAACCACGGTGAGCGGACGGGAAAGAGCGGCGAGAACGAGTTTCATTGGGCTGCCTCCGTCACAACCGGCTGGATGTCTCCCCGGACAGCCGCAATCATCAGCCTGGCCCGCCATACATTCAGACGCGCCAGAGAATCATCGATCTGTGCCTCAACCAGCAGCCGCTGCGCCTGCGCGACGTCATCGATCGGAGCCAGGCCCGCCTGGTAGCGCGCCGTGGCCTGCTGGAGCGCCGCCTGCGCCGAGGAGACCTCGACCGGCGTATTCGCGGCCACGCGACGCGCGCCGTTGAGCGTCGCCAGCGAGATGTTGAACCGGGCCTGCAGGTCGGCGGCGATCGTCGCGTATTGCGCCTGTGCCGCCCGGATGCCGGCCGACTGCATTGCTTCCTCCTCGTGGATGGCGAATCGGTCCATCACGGGAAACGTGACCGTGAGACCGGCGGCGTAGTTCTGAGTTGTGGGAGCGAGGCCATTCAGACCGCCGAGCCGCCCTCCGTCGGTCAGCACGCCCGTCCCGCGGGCCGAGGCCAGGCCCTGCACGAGGAACTGCGGGTAATACGAACGTTCGGTCGCCGAAAGCTGCGATTGCCGTTGCGCGATCGCGGCGTTCTGCTCGAGAGCGAGCGGGTTGGCGGCAGGGTCCAGGGGAGGCTCCGGCCTCTCCGCCGGCAACTGCGCAATGAGCTTGCCGGGACTCAGAGTCAATTGCGAAGGGCTGACGCCCACAAACTGCGCCACGGTCGAGCGCGCGACTTCGATGGCCTGCTCGGCCCGCGCGAGCTGCGTCTGGGCGCCCGCCAGCTCCGCCTCCACGCGCGACTCATCCGCGCCCGGCCGCAGTTGCGCCGCAACCAGCGCATGAATGCTCTTCGCCAGCACCTGCCAGCTCTCCACCGATGCGCGTGCGGCAGCGGCCGTCTGCTGCGCCGCGACCGTCGTCAGGAAGGCATCGGCCGCGGCGACCGACACGTCATAGCGCGTCCGGTTCACGGTGGCCTGAGCCTGGTCGCGGCCGGCCGTCGCTGCCGCGACATTGGCGGAACGCAACCCGAAATCGAACGGTTGCCAGCTGACCAGAATTCCCAGCCCGCTGTCCCACACGGACCCGAGATTATTGGCTTTCACGCCGTCCACGCCGGGAATGACGCTTTCCGGGAACAGCAGCCCATAGAAAGTGTTCCGGGTTGCGCGGTTGGCCTGCGCCAGAGTATCCACGCGCGGCAGATACGCGGTCTGCGCCAGACGGATTCCGGCGGCGGCCGCGTTCATCTGCTCCTGGGTGACACGGATCGAGGGATAGTTCCGCAGCGCCGCGTCGACCGCCTGGCTTAGAGTCATGCCGTCCTGCGCGGCCAGCAGGCCGGCGGCCGCCAGTATCCCGGCGACGGGTTTAATTGCCTTCAATGAGCTCATGGAACAGTTCTTTGACCTTGTTCTTCGATGCCGCGAGCGCCTTGCGGCCAAGCGGCGTCGCTCTGTACTCGCGCCGCAGGGACTTGCCATTGCGCCGCTCGACCGACTTCAGATATCCCTTCTTTTCGAGACCCTGCAGCAGCGGATACAGACTTCCCGGGCTGATGCGGTAACCGTGCCGCGCCAGTTCCTCGATCATCCCGAGCCCGAAGATCGGACCTTCCACCGCGTGATGCAGCACGTGCAGCCGGATCAGGCCCGAGTAGAGGGTCCGGTCCGCCGCGATGTCCGACTCTATTTTCGATTTCGACATCCGATTACGAAGGAGCAATCATAGCACGGAAACCGCCGTATCCCCCTCCGTCCGGCGGCACACTCACCGCGGGGCGCGAGATCGGGCCATAATGGTGTAGGTGCTGCAGAAAACCATCCGGACGCTCCTCGGAGGGGTCGCGTTGCTGGGGCTGGCACAGGCTCAGGTCTACGACCCGAACATGCCCAACCTGAACGGGACAGGTACGCCCGCGCCTGCGACGCAGGCAAAACCGAAGACGGCGCCGGCTCCTTCAAAGGCTCCGGCGACATCAAAAACGCCACCTCCGGCCAACACACAAACTCCACCCACAACGGCTCTCGGCCCGCTGCCACCACCGGTGAAAGGACCTGCGCCGCAGGCCGCTCCGAAGCCAGCCGAACCGGCCAAACCGGCCGATCCGCTTTCCGCGGTGTTTTCCACGGCTCCTGTTGGAGCCCGGCCCGCTGCGCCGCCGGCCGCGTCCGCATCGCCCACACCGGCTCCGCTGCCCGGTGTGGCCGCCACGCCGCTGGCTCCGGGCGAGCTGCCCGGGATGGGGGTGTCGACGCGAAACCCCATTTCGGTCCGCACCGCGAAGGATGGTGAGTTTGTCACATCCACGATCAGACGTTCGAACCCGCTGCAGCCCGGCAAGGGTGTCAACTCCAGCGGTGCGCGGTTCATGATCCTCAACTATTCGCTCAAGGACCTGATCGAATACGCATGGGTGGTGCATCCGCATCAGATCGAAGGCGGACCTCAATGGCTCGACAACGAAACCTATAACCTGTCGGCGTTGATGCCCACCAACCCGCGGCCCAACAGCGACCAGCGGCGCCGCATGACCCAGACCGTCATTGAAAAGCGGTTCCTGCTGAAGTTCCACATCGCGAAGAAACAGATGCCGGTGTACCGCATCATCGTGGCGCCAGGCGGGGTGAAGATGACGGCACGCAGGCCCGAGGAAGCGGCGAATGCGCCTTCGAGCCTTGGGCTGCCGTTTGCTCCGCGCCTGCCGGCGAAAAATGTCTCGATGCCTCGCCTCGCGGCGTTCCTGCAGAGCACCGTTCTCGACCGGCCTGTGATCGACCAGACCGGCCTCGGCGCGACCTACGATTTCGATCTCAAGTGGCAGGCCAACGCCAGCCAGTTCGGCGGGCGTGGCGGCAAAGGGACGTGGCATGGCGATGCCAAAGACCCGGATCTGTTTACCGCGATGCAGACCCAGCTCGGCCTGAAACTCGAATCATTGACGATGCCGGTCGACATCATGGTGATCGACGCCGCGACGCAGCCGGCTCTGAAGTAGCTACTGCCGGCGCTCGCCCCGGTTTTCCCAGATCCCCGCGACGCCGCGGATCAGATACGCGCCGCCGATCACGATGCACTTTGCGCCCACGATATAACCCCACATCCAGGAGAGATCGTGGCGCGCATCGTAGACGATCAGCGCAATCCCCAGGCTGATGACCGACGCACCGATCGATGCTTCGCGTCTGGCCCAGGGAAGGCCTTCGTACCTGCCGCGCACGGAGGGTTCGTAGACCGTGCGCAGAGGCTCGCCGGATTTTCCCTGCGAGCCGTAAATTTCGCAGCAAAGTTCCGGATGCCGCGCGACTATTCCCTCGGCGAACCGGACGGCTGTAGAGAAGTCCGGAGTGACCTCGACGGCAGCTTCGCCATCGGCGAATTCCCGGCCATCGAAGTCCCTCGGAACACGGAGATTCGCGTCCAGGATGAAGACGCAGTGCTGCCCGGGCTGGATGATCTCCAGCCAGTGAGCGGGTGAGCGCCGGGGGTCGTAGAGCTTCAGCCACATAGGTCGAAAAGTCGGGATACAATGAACCCCAGTTCCAGTTTAAAGAAGGAGTCTCAGCATGATACATCGTTCCCTGGCTGCTCTCCTGGTTGCCGCCGCTGTCGCTGTGCCGCCGGCGCTGGCGGCCAGTTGCGAAGCTCTGTCCGGCTTGAGGATCGCGGACACCACGATCACCACCGCAAAGTCCGTCGGAGCCGGCGCATTTACCCCGCCGGGAGGGCCGGGACGCGGCACGAATCCCTATACCGCTCTGCCGGCCTTCTGCGAAGTGCATGGCCTGATCAAGCCGGCTCCCACTTCCGCCATCCACTTCGAAGTCTGGCTGCCGGCGAACGGATGGAACGGGAAACTCCAGACCGTGGGCAACGGCGGGCTCGCGGGAACCATCAGCTACCCGGCCATGGCGGCCGCGCTCAAAAACGGTTTCGCCACCACCAGCACGGACACCGGGCACACCGCGACGGAACCGAAAGAGTGGATGGAAGACAGGGAGCGGCTCATCGATTACAGCTATCGTGGCCTGCATCTCGCCACCGTGAATGCCAAGGCGATCATCGATTCCTGGTACGGGCAGAACGCGAAGTCGGCCATCTATACCGGCTGCTCGACGGGCGGCAAGCAGGGCCTGATGGAAGCCCAGCGCTATCCCGACGATTTCAACGGCATCCTGGCCGGTGACGCAGCCAACTTCTGGACCCACCAGATCATGAGCGAAATGTGGGATGGCGTGGCCACGGGAACGCCGGAAACCAGTCTGCCGCCGGAAAAGCTGGAGCTCATCCAGAACGCGGTGCTCGAACAGTGCGATGCGCTCGATGGCGTGAAAGACGGGCTGATTGCGGATCCGCGCCGCTGCAGGTTCGATGCGAAGAAGCTGCTCTGCAAGGGCGGGGATGCGGCGAACTGCCTGACCGCCGCGCAGGAAGGCGCGGTTGAAAAGCTCTACAGCGGACCCGTGAATCCGCGCACCGGAGCGAAGCTCTATCCCGGTTTCTATCCCGGATCGGAAGCGGGCTGGGGCAAAGGCGGCAACATGCCGGTGATCAACCGCACCACCACCTCCGGGGTGAGCTCGAACGATTTCACCCGTTACGCGCTCTTCGCCAATCCGGGCTTCCAGTTCCGCGCCTTCGATTTCGATCACGACGCGCAGGCGATGGATGAGAAGCTGGCGGCGGTTTCAAACGCAACCGATCCCAACCTCGAGCCCTTCCGCAAACTCGGCCACAAGCTGCTCTACTATCACGGCGCGAGCGACCCCCTGATTCCGGCGCAGAACGGCATCGATTACTACGAGAGCGTGGAAGCGGCGCAGACGAAGCTGGGCAACAACGCTTCGAAGACGCAGGATTTCTTCCGCGCGTTCCTCGTTCCCGGCCTCTATCACTGCGCCGGCGGCCCGGGCGCCATCGGCTTCGGCACCTCCAGCCCGGCCGGCGCGGAGGATGCGGACCACGATGCGGTGATGGCCCTCACGCGCTGGGTCGACAGCGGCAAAGCGCCGGAGAAGATCATCGCCACGAAGTATGTCGACAACAGCCCGGCGAAGGGCGTGGCGTTCCAGCGCCCGCTTTGTCCCTATCCGCTGGCTGCCCGCTACAAGGGCAGTGGCGACACGAACGACGCGGCCAACTGGAGCTGCGTGAAGTAAATCCGCCTCACTGTTGGGGCGGCGCGGCGGGCTCCGGTTCTTTCAGTTCCCTGAAGTTCAGGTGATCCTTCGTGATCTGGACTTCTTCGCGCTGCCCCTGAACTTCCTCGTGGAACTTGTCCTCGAGTGTCCGCACTTCGATCTGATAACCGAGCGGATCCACATAGCGCTCGGGATCGTACTCGTGCTTGTCATCCCGGTAGTACTTGCGGTTGAAGTGGTACTGCGTCGTGTGTGAGGAGAGAAACACATCACAGGGCAGCGATCGCAGGACTTCGAAGGCGTGCTGGTAGTCCTCGACGATATTGGGGTATTTGTCGTTGTCGACGAAGGAGGTGCCTTCGTTGATCGAGGGCAGATTGGCGATCAGCACGTGATAGAGCTTGCCGTTTTCGGTAATGTCGAGCGAGTAACTGGTGGCGCCTTTGGTATGGCCCGGGGTCAGGTGAGCCGCGATGACGGTGCCGCCCAGCTCGATCGTGTCGCCGTCGTGGAAGACATGATCGACTTTCACCGGTTTGAACCAGCCGTCCGAACCGAACAGGTAATCGGTCTTGCCGCCGGATTCAAGCAGCGGCGCTTCCTGCTCGATCGCCCACATCTTCGCTCCGGTCTGCTTCTTTACGTCCGCGAGGCCGGCGGCGTGATCGCTGTGCGCATGGGTGACCAGAAGGATTTTGATGTCCTGATAACGGAAGCCGAGCTTCTGTATGCCTGCCCTGATCACCGGCACGGAAAACTCGAAGCCCGTATTGACGAGGATGTGGCCCTTCGGCGTGGTGATCAGGTAGCTGCAGAGATCGTCCTGACCGACAAAGTAGACATTCCCGATCATCCGGTGCGCCGGAGCGGCAAAAGCGGGAGCGGCCAGAAGAGCCGCCGCGGCGATGAGAGAGTGAAGACGTCTCATGCCGTCATCGTACTCTATTAACAGTGGTCGATATTCACAGTCACATCCTCTGGGGGATGGATGACGGGGCTCCGACGGAGGAAGTCAGCCTCGAAATGCTGCGTCTGGCGGCCGCGGCGGGGACAACGGACATCGTCGCGACGCCGCACTCAAACGGTGAGTTCGAGTACCAGCCGGAACTGATCGCCGAGCGCATCCGGGACCTGACGGCGAAAACCGGGGGCACGCCGCGCATCCACCGCGGCTGCGATTTCCATCTCAGCTTCGACAACATCGAGCAGGCCATGGAGACGCCGGGGCGTTTTTCGATCAATGGCAAAAGGTATCTCCTCGTCGAGTTCGCCGATCTGCATATTCCGCACTCGGCGAACCGCATCCTCGAGCAGCTGCTCGGCGTCGATCTCGTGCCGATCATCACTCATCCCGAACGGAATCCGATCATCCGCAAGGAGCCGGAAAAGCTGAACGCGTGGATCGACCAGGGCTGTCTCGTCCAGGTCACGGCTTTGTCCGTGCTGGGGGGATTCGGAAAATCGGCCGAAGCCGCGGCGCACCAGTACCTGTCGAAGGGGATGGTGCACTTTATCGCCAGCGACGCGCACGATCCCGTGCACCGGCACCCGAAGCTGGACGAAGCTTACGCCGCCATTGCGCAGGACTGGGATCAGGACCTCGCGGAACTCCTGCTGGTGCGGAATCCAGGCAAGGCCATCCGCGGGGAGTATATCGAAGACGGGAAACTGCCGGTGGCGGTAAAACGGCCATGGTGGCAGTTCTGGGGTTGAGCATTATCCGATGATCTGCATCAGATGCAAGGAGCCAAGAGCGCACCGGTCCCACCGGACCGGCGTGAAGGACTGGTTGATGGGTCTTATCAGCCAGAAACCATACCGCTGCCATGCGTGTAATGCCCGCTTTTACGTTTACCGCGAGGGCGAGAACGACTCGCGGGTTCGCACACCGGAAGAGCAGCGCATCATCAGGATCCGCCGCAAGTACAAGTGGAAGCAATCGAAGCGGCAGTTCATCGCCTTCGGGCTGACCGGACTGCTGCTCGTGCTGGTGATCTATTACATCCTGCAGGAGCGGGTTCCACCCTCGGGCTAGGCGAGCTGCGCGGCGATGGCTTCGGCGATCTGCCGGCCGTGAAACCGGCCGTTTTCGATGAAAATTTCGTTGGTGTGCACGCCGGCCACGATGACGCCCGCGAGGAACATCCCTTTCCGCTCGCTCTCGAGCGTATCGGGATTGGTGCGCGGTTTCTGCGTCGCCGGGTCGAGCGAAATGCCATTGGCGTTCAGGAACTTCAGGTCCGGGCTGTAGCCGGTCATCGCGAAAACGAAGTCGTTTTCGATCGAGAGCGGGCCTTCGGGCGTCTCGAGCAGAACGGAATCCGGAAGGATCTCCTTCACCGAGGTGTTGAAGTACGCTTTGACTTCATTGAGGCGAATGCGATTCTCGATGTCGGGCTTGATCCAGTACTTCACGTGCCTGTGCATCCCCGGTCCGCGATGCACGAGCGTGACCCGCGCGCCGGTGCGATGCAGCTCGAGAGCCACGATCGCCGCCGAGTTCTTGCCCCCGACCACGAGGACATCGTGATTGAAGTACGGATGCGGCTCCTTGTAATAGTGGATGACTTTCGGCAGATCCTCGCCGGGCACATTCAGCAGATTCGGAACGTCGTAATAGCCGGTCGAGAGGATGACCTTCCTCGCCGCATAGGTCTGCTTGTTCGTCACCACGGCGAAATTGTTGTCCTCACCCCCGATCGATTCCACATGTTCGTACTGGTGAATCCGCAGATCGTAATGCGAAGCCACGCGCCGGTAATATTTGAGAGCTTCCGTCCGGGTCGGCTTCTCGAACATGCTGGTCATCGGGATGTCACCGATCTCCAGAAGCTCCGGAGTGGTGAAGAACGTCATGTGCGTCGGGTAATGGTAGAGCGAGTTGGTGAGACAGCCCTTGTCGATGAGGATGGAGTCGATGCCGCGGCGTTTCAGCTCGATCCCGCAGGCTAATCCGGTGGGCCCGGCCCCGACGATGATGACGCTCACAGTCTGCTTTCGACCTGCGCCCGCACTTCGGCGAGAGCCGCCGGCAAGGCCGACGGTTCCTTGCCCCCGCCTTCGGCCATGTCCGGGCGTCCGCCGCCTTTGCCCCCGACCGCCTGCGCCACGCTGCCGGCCAGTTTGCCGGCGTGCAGCTTCTGCACCAGGTCTTTCGTGACGGCCGAAACGATCGAGACCGAACCGTCCTCGACCGATGCCAGCACCACCACGGCCGACTGCAGCATGTTGCGCAGCGTATCCGCGAGCGAGCGCATCTGCTGGCGGTCCATGTCGTTCACCTGCGCCACGATGTACTTGACGCCGTTCTTCTCTCCGGCCTGATTCCCGAGATCGCGCGCGGCCGCTTGCGCGATGCGCGTCTTGAGGCTTTCAATCTGGCGTTCGTGATTGCGGCGCTCGGCAAGCAGCCGGTCCACCTGTTCCACCAGTTCCGGTTCCGAGACGCGCAGCATCGTGGCCATGCGATGCAGGGCGGCGGAAGCTTCGTGATAATCCGCTGCCGCAACCTCGCC
>DASPQQ010000363.1:0-2319 GCA_035624885.1 Bryobacteraceae bacterium
GTTTGCCCCGGCGCTGGCCGGCCGGTCGATCGACGTGCTGGAACGGGATCTCGAAGGCGTGTTTCATATCGGCGGCGGCCAGCCGATTTCGTGGTTCGCATTCGCCAAAATGATTTTCGAGAAAGCGGGAGTGACGCCCGAGCTTACGGCGACGAACGCGCGGGAATACCGTACGGCCGCCAACCGGCCAAAGTTTTCGGCGCTGGAAAACGCGCGGCTGGCAGCTTACGGGATGGAACCGATGCCTCCGCTCGATCAGGCGCTCGACGAGTATTTCGCGCGGCGACAGTGAATGTACACGCGACGCAAGTCGCGTTGTGTTGCAGTCGGGCAGACGCGGCTCGCGCCGCGTGTACAACGCGCCCTATTCGGGACTGGGCATGGCGTAGTAGCCTTTACGCACCTGCACCTTCAGATCCTTGTTCGAAGCGCGGAGATCGATTTTGCGGTAGCTGCCGTCCTTTTTGCTGTTGACCGGCGTGTAGCCGATCGCGTACTGGGTGCGCATCTCGTCCTGAATCTGCTGGAAGATGCTGTCGAGGTTGTTCTTGCGGTCCACCTGGAAGAGGCGGCCGCCGGTTTCTTCCGCCATGTGCTTCAGCACGCTTTCTCCGCTGTAACCCATTCCGAAACCGCCATAGAACTGGCGATCGACGTAGAGGATGCCGTAGATGATCGCGTCGGCTCGCTGCGCGGCTTCGATGGCCGCCTTCTCGGTTTCGCGGCTGCCTTCGTCTTCGCCGTCGGTGATCAGAATAATGGCTTTGCGTCCGGCTTCCCGGGCGAGAATGTCGCTCGATGCCAGATAAACGGCGTCATAGAGCACGGTGCCGCGCGGCTTGCTCATGGTGGGGACGGGGCCGGCGTTGATGCCGGCGAAGCCGCCGTTGAGCTTCATATGGTCGAGGCCTTCCTGGAGCAGGCGCGGCGAGCCGGTGATGTCCTGCAGAAGTTCAGAATCGGCGCCGAAACTGATGAGGAAGGCGACGTCCTTTTTGCGGAGCACGCTGTTGAAGAAGGAATTGGCGGCGCGGCGCTCGATTTCGATCAGATTGCGCTGGCTGTTGGAGACGTCGACGAGGAGGCCGATGGTGAGGGGAAGATCGGTGTCTTTGGCGAAGTATTTGATCTCCTGCTTCACACCGTCTTCGGAGAGATCGAAATCGGTCTTTTCGAGCGAGTTGATGAGCGCGTTCTGTTTGGAGCGCACCGCGAAATAGAGGTTCACCAGATCGACGTCGACTTTGATGGGCTCATCCGGGACGTCGATGACCTGCTGCGAACCGGAGGGTTGCTGGGCTTCCAGACGGAACAAAGCGGCCGGGATGACGAGAAGCGCAACAAGAAACAGTACTAATGTTTTCATAAGATAATCGAAGAGCGTCCGTTGCTATGAACCACGCGACGTGCCACGCCGTAATTGGTTTCAAACATGCGCCCTGCTCTCCAGCATCTCAAAAAATCGGATCCGGTACTTGCTTCCATTATCCGCAAAGTGGGGCCGTTCACGATGGAATACCGGGCGCCGACATTTGAAACTCTGGTGCGGTCGATCGTCTACCAGCAGCTCAGCGGGAAGGTGGCGAGCGTCATTTTCGGGCGCCTGCACGCAGCGGCGGGTGAAAAGGAGCTGACGCCCGCAGGGATTCTGAAGCTGCGCACCGAGCGGATGCGGAAGCTCGGGCTTTCCGGCCAGAAGACGCTGTACATCCGGGAACTGGCGAAGCACACGCGGAAGGGGAGCGTGGTGTTTGAGGCGCTGCCGTCGATGGAGGACGCGGCCGTGATCGGGCACCTGACGCAGGTGAAGGGCGTCGGCGTGTGGACGGCGCAGATGTTTCTCATGTTCGCGCTGCGGCGGCACGATGTTCTGCCGGTGGCCGATCTGGGCATCCGAACGGCTGTTCGAAAGGCTTATCGTCTGGCTGATTTGCCGAAGGCGCAGGAGCTCGAGAATCTTGCGGCGCCGTGGAAACCTTACAGCTCGATTGCGTGCTGGTATCTGTGGCGGAGCCTCGACGGGCCCGCGGAGCTGTGATCGGTGGCACGCCGGGGCCGCTCTGCGTACGGCGCGGGCATGGTGCGCGCCATGGAGCGGTTCGAGCCCGCGGATCAGCGGCTGTTTGACGATCCGGTGATCCTCGATCTGCTGCCGTGGCTGGCGAGGCTGCTGATCCGGAGTTCGTGGGTTCGCGCGCGTTTCGCAGGGATGTTTGACACCAGAGCTCCGGGCATCCGCGGGGCGTTGCTCTGCCGCACGCGAGCCATCGATGACGCGGTGAAGAGCCTGGTGTCGAGAGGCATGCGCACGGTGGTGAT
>DASPQQ010000364.1:0-12391 GCA_035624885.1 Bryobacteraceae bacterium
TTTCCGGCCGAGGGCGAGCGGAAGCACCGGGTCGCAATGATGGCCGGGTGCATCGCCAATGTTTCCTTCGCGCGGCTCAATGAAGCGACGGTGCGGGTGCTGCAGAAGAACGGCTGCGAGGTTTCGATTCCGATCGGCCAGACCTGCTGCGGCGCGCTGCACGTGCACGCGGGGATTCGCGAAGAAGCGCGGCGGCTGGCCAGGCAGAATATCGACGCGATTCTCAAAGGCGGATACGATGCGGTGATCACGAACGCGGCAGGCTGCGGATCGACGCTCAAGGAATACGACGAGCTGCTCGAGCACGACCCGGACTACGCGGCAAAGGCGCGGAAGTTCAAATCGCTCATGAAGGATGTGACGGAATTTCTCGCGTCGATCGAGCTCAACCGCGAGATGGGCGCGCTCGATGTGAGCGTCACGTATCAGGATTCCTGCCACCTGGCGCATGGGCAGAAAGTGCGCAGCGCGCCGCGGCAGCTGCTGCGCGCGATTCCCGGCGTGAAGTTCCGCGAGATGCCGCTTTCCGACGTCTGCTGCGGCAGCGCGGGAATCTACAACGTGCTGCATACTTCGCTCGCGATGGACATCCTCGCGAAGAAAATGACGAACGTGAATCTGGCGAAAGCGCAGGTCATCGCGACGGCGAACCCGGGCTGCATGCTGCAGCTCGATGCGGGCGTGCGCAAGTGGGGCAAGGGCGAGCGCGTGGCGCACGTGGTGGAACTGCTCGACGAAGCGTATTCGAAAAGGGCGGAAGAGAAGAAATGATCCGGCCCGATCTGACGACGAGCGCTTTCGAGATTCCGGGATACCGCATCCGGCGCAATCTCGGGCTCGTGCGGGGAATCGTGGTGCGGTCGCGCTCGGTTTTCGGCAGCATCGGGGCGAGCCTGCAGACGCTGCTGGGCGGCGACATTACTCTCTTCACCGAGCTTTGCGAGAAGACCCGTTCCGATGCCTACGCCCGGATGCTGCAGCACGCGGCGGAGATCGGCGCGAACGGCGTTATCGCGGTGCGCTATGACGCGACCGAGGTCATGCAGGGCGTGACCGAAGTGCTTTGCTACGGGACGGCGGTGGAACTCGAAGGCATCGCCGGCTGACGCTATGCGGGCGGCCGTCGTTCTGCTGTTTTGCGCCGCGCTGTCCGCCAGGGCTCACGATATCGCGCGGACGGAATCGAAGCTCGACGTGCGCGGCAATGAGATCCGCGCCGGGCTGCTGGTCAATCTGACGGAGCTCCGCGATCCGAAAATCAGCTTCGATCCAACCGGACGCATCACCATCGCGCAGCTCGACGGCCTGATCGGCGGCATCTTCGATTCGGTCAGGCGGCACTACCGGGTGCGAACCACGGAAGAGCCGAAGGAAACGAAGCTCGAACGCTACGTACTGATCGACGGTCACGCGGTTCACCTCGAAATTCTCTACGTCTTTGAGCATCCGGTGGATGCGGTCGAGGTCACGTCGACGCTTTACGGGGTGATGAATCCGGGCCATCAGCACTTGATGAGCGTGACGCTCAACGGCGTGGTGCACGAGGCGATTCTCAACGAACAATCGCCGACCGCGCGGTTCACGGGCTCCGGGCCCACGCGTCTCGAGACGCTGTGGAAGTTCGGCCGGCTGGGAGTCGAGCACATCTTCACCGGCTACGACCATCTGGCGTTTCTGCTGGGGCTGATTGTCGCGACGGGCACGCTCGGCTCGCTCGTGAAGGTGATCACATCGTTCACGCTGGCGCACAGCATCACGCTGGCGCTCGCCACGTTCAATCTGGTGGTGCTGCCGACGCGGCTCACCGAATCGGTGATCGCGCTGAGCATCGGCTACGTGGCGGCGGAGAACCTGCTGCAGTTCCGCGCGATGAAACGGTACTACGTCACGTTTCTCTTCGGCCTCGTGCACGGCTTCGGATTTTCGAATGTGCTGCGGGACATGCAGTTGCCGCGCGCGAGCCTCGCGCTGTCGCTGTTTTCGTTCAATTTCGGAGTCGAGATCGGGCAGGTGGTTTTCGTGCTGCTGATCTTTCCGGCGGTGCAGGACCTGGTGAAATCGGGCTGGACGAAACTGCAGCCGGCGGTCTCGACGCTGATCGCGTGTCTGGCGGCGTACTGGTTCGTCCAGCGCGCGTTTCTGAGCTGACGTTACGGGATGGAGCTCAGCCGCAGGTAGCCGGCCGCGGCGCGGACGCGCACGGCATCTTTCCTGTCGTCGAGCAAGGGGAGCAGGACCGGCGCGAGGGTGCGGTCGTTGTGCAGCGCGAGGCTGTTCACCGCGGCGGCGCGAACGCCCCAGTTTTTGTCCTTCAGCGAGTCCTTGAGGGCATCGACCACGGTCGGGCTGGGGTCGTTGGCGAGCAGCAGCGCGGCGGTGGCGCGGCCGGAGAGGGTCGGGTCGTTCATCAGCCCCTGGACGGAAGAGGCGCCGAAGCCAAGACCCGGAACCGGGACCGGCGCGACCTGTATGCCCGTGGTCACGACAAAAATAAAGGTGCCGCGCGGCGTGCGCATCATGCGCAGGGCATCGCGTTTCTGCTTTGTGAAGAAGCCGGACGAAGTTTTCATTTCGCCGCTGAGGACCGAGAGCAGGGCCTTTTCGCCCGCCGGATCCTTCAGGGTCCAGAGCGCCTTGGCCGCGGCAAAGGAGACCTCGCGCGCCGGACCTTTGAGAGCTTTCTGAATGATCGCAGCCGTGCGATCGGTCTTGAGGTCGAGCAGGCTGGCGATGGCCGCAAGCTGGATATCGGCCCTCTTGTCGGTCACGGCTTCCTCGAGATAGCCAATCCACGGATCGCGCGCGTTGACGAGACTCAGCGCCTCGATCGCATGCCGCCGCGTATCCCCGTTTTTGTCTTTGACCGCGGCTACGAGCAGGGTCCTCGCGCGTTCTTCGTTGGGATTGGCCGTCTGAGCGACGTCCCGGCCGGCGAGGCCGGCGAGGAGTGCAATCGCCAGAACCCGGCTTTTCACTTCCTGAGCTCCGCGACGATGCCGTCGACGGAACGCGTGGGCGGCCACGTGAAGTCGGCGGCGAGCATTCTGGCGATGTCATCCTTGCTTCTGCCCTGGTTCAGCATGGAAGTGACCTGGTTGCGCATCCTCTCGAAATTATTGCGGAAGCTGACGAGATCGGCCGGTTTCGAGACTTTGCCGTGGCCGGGGATGACGACGTCGAAGTCCCAGCCGGAGTGCAGAACGCCGTCGAGTGTCCCGACCCACTCGGCCGCGCTGCCGTGGCCGTTGTAGTCGATGAGCGGCGCGCCTTCGACGAAGAGATCACCGGTGTGGAGGACTTTGGCATCCGGGAAGTAAATCATGGCGTCGCCATTGGTGTGTCCGCGGCCGAAATAGCGGGCGCGCACTTCCCTGCCGCCGAGGAAGACGGAGGTTTCGGCGGTAAAAGTGACGCGCGGGAGGCCGGGCTGTTTGCCGGTGACCATGTTGGCGCGGGCGTTCTGCTGGGCAAGGATCTCGACGCCCGCATCGAGCATTTTCTGGTTGCCGCCGGTGTGGTCGCCGTGCTGGTGGGTGTTGAGGACGTACCTGACCGGCTTGTCGGTGACGGATCTGATCTTCGCCATGATCTCGGCGTAATCGCGCTCGAACTTGTCGTCGACCACGATCAGGCCTTCGTCTGTAACGTAGACCGCGACATTGCCGCCGTCCCCGATGATGGCGTAGAGGTTGTCCTTTACCTTTTCGATGGTGAGCGGGGCGGCGGGGGCCTGCGGAGCCTGGGTGCGAGCCATCCAGGCGCCTGCCGACAGGATCACCGCGAGAGCCAGAAGAAGGAGAGAGGTCTTACGCATGATTGGGGAGTATAACAATCTTCGGTTACCTGGAATCCGTTACAATTCTGATGGAATCAAATGATTGCGATGAAGCGTTCAGTTCAGGCAGGAATCCTCACGGCGGTGCTCATTACCGCGGGATGTGTTGTCGGCACGAAGGTTGACGCGCCGCTCCTTGGCACTCTGCATGCGCAGGACGTGGTCTATCAGTGCCCGATGGACCCGGATGTCCGGGATACCAAGCCGGGGAAATGCCCGCGCTGCGGGATGGAATTGAAGGCCGGCATTCCCGAGCCGATGGAGTTCCCGATGGATTTCTCGGTTTCGCCGCAGCCGGTGAAGCTGGGTGCGCCCGAAACGCTGACTTTCGGCATCAAGGACCCCCAGAACGGCAAGGATACCGAGAAGTTCGAGATCGTCCATGAACGCCTGTTCCACCTGTTCATCATCGGCGCGGACCTTTCTCCCGCAACCTTCATCCACGATCACCCCGACTTTGGCCAGGACCATAAGTTCCGCTATACCTACAAGTTCCAGAAGCCGGGCATGTACCGGGTGCTGGGAGACTTCTACCCGACGGGAGCCACGCCGCAACTGAACGCCAAGACCGTCATCGTGCCCGGCGCCAACCCCATGCAGCCGGTCCATCTGACGAAGGACTACTCGACCAAACAGATGGAGAACATGAAGGTCACCCTGACCACCGAACCGCCTCAGCCGATCGCCGGCATGGAAACCCGTATCTTCCTGAAAATGGAGGATTACGACGGCATGGAGCTGTATCTCGGGGCGTGGGCCCATATGCTGGCGGCGAGCGACGACGTGATCGACCTGATCCACTCCCACCCCTATCAGGCGGATGGCGGTCCGGATATGCAGTTCCGGGTCTATTTCCCCCGGCCCCACGGCTACCGGGTGTGGTTCCAGTTCCAGAAAAAGGGCGTGGTCAACACGGCGTACTTCGACGTTCCGGTGAAGGAACTGACCGCGGAATAAGCCAACCGGCCGTTTTTGTTAAAATCGGTCTTTGGTCCAGATTGTCCCATCCATCCTGTCGGCGGACTTCGCGCGCCTTGAGGAAGACGTCCGGAAGGTGGAGCGGGGCGGAGCGCAAATGCTCCACGTGGACATCATGGATGGCCACTTTGTTCCGAACCTCACCATTGGCCCTCCGGTCGTAAAATCTCTCCGCAAAGCCACCCGGCTCCGGCTGGACGTGCATCTGATGATCACGGACCCGGACAAGTATGCCCCGCTCTTCATCGAAGCCGGCGCCGACCAGGTTTCGGTACACTATGAAGCTGCGACCCATCTGGACCGGACGGTGCGGATGATCCAGTCGAAAGGGGCTCTGGCCGGGGTGGTGATCAACCCGGCGACCCCGGTTGGCGCGCTCGAGGATATCCTCTACCTGGCCGATTACGTGCTGGTGATGAGCGTCAACCCCGGGTTTGAAGGGCAGCAGTTTATCCCGAACGCCATCGAAAAGATCCGCAGGCTGGATCGGGTGCGGCGGGAACAGCGGATGAATTTCGCCATCGAGATCGATGGCGGGGTGAGCACGGGGAACGTGGGAGAAATCGTGCGGGCCGGCTGCGACTGGCTGGTGGCGGGTTCGGCGGTGTTTCATAGTGGCGATCCGGCGGCAACCGTGAAGGAAATGCAACAGATCGCGAATGTGGCTACTTCGGTGGCCGTGTAGTTGAAGGAATCATAACTGATGCAGCGACGCTATCAATTCTTCGTTCTTCTGGTCGGGCTGAGCGCTTTCCTGACGCTCTCCGGCTTCGGGCTTTTCAAGAAAAAGAAGTACGAAACGCCGATCACGAAGGAGACGCTCCAGCCGGATAAGGTTCTGTTCGACCGCGCGATCCACGACATCGAGCACGGCAACTACGAAGTGGCGCGGATCACGCTCAATACGCTGATCAACACCTACGACACGAGCGAATACCTGGCCAAGGCGAAGCTGGCGATCGCCGACAGCTGGTTCCGCGAAGGCGGCGCGCACGGGCTGGCGCAGGCGGAAGCCGAGTACAAGGATTTCATCCTTTTCTACCCGAACATGGAAGAGGCGGCGGAATCGCAGTTCAAGGTCTGCGATATCCACTACCGGCAGATGGAAAAGGCGGACCGCGATCCGGCCCAGGCGCAGCGCGCGGAAGATGAATGCCGCCAGATGCTGGTGCAGTTCCCCAATTCGAAGTTCGTCCCGAAGGCCCAGCAGATGCTGCGCGAGACTCAGGAAGTGCTGGCCGACAAGGAATTCCAGACCGGCGATTTCTATCACCACAAAGGCAGCTTCCCGGCGGCCGCGAGCCGCATGGGCTTCGTGACCCAGCAGTATCCGCTCTACAGCGGCGCCGATGAAGCGCTGTTCGAACTGGCGGATGCGTACAAGCACATGGGCGACCGCTTCGAGAATGAAGAAGCCGATGCGCTGACGAAGATCGTCCGGGATTACCCGCTGAGCGGCCACGTGCCGTTCGCCAAAGAGCGGCTGTCGGCGCTCAAGCGGCCCATCCCGCAAGCCGACAAGGCGGCGTACGAACGGCAGAAGTACGAGGCCGAGAATGCCACGCATCCGGGCATGCTGAGCCGGTCGCTCTCGGTGTTTGAATCGCGTCCCGACACGAGTCCCGCGGCGAAAACAGGTACGCCGGCGATGCAGGCGCTGCGTCCCGCCGTGCCTGTCAGCGTGCCGGATGTCGCAGCCGGCAGGCAGACCGGGGTCAGCGATGTCGGCGTGACTCAGGTGAGCGATAATTCGGCGATCGATCAGAAGCCCGATGCGCGTCTCGGAACGCCGGTGGCTTCCGCAGCTACGCCTGCCTCTCAGGACAAGCCCGGAACACCCGCAAGGCCAACGGTCCCGGTTGCCAATGGCGCGCCAACAATTCCCGGCACCGAAACCACCAACACCCAGACCCAGCAGGCTCTGCCCACCAATCACCCGCTCACGGCGGACCAGCTGAAGGCTTACAAGAAGGAACAGATCCGCCTCTTCAAACAGGCCAAAAAGAACGCCGAGGCGGCGCAGAAGGCGGCCGCGAAGAACGGGACGAAACCAGCGGCCACCGATGCCTCGAAACCAGCAGCCACCACTCCGGGCGCTCCCGCGGCGGCGACTCCGGCTGCTCCTGGGACCACCCCCGGCTCTCCGCAATGAGCCGGATTCTGCTGGCGGACGACAGTCCGCACGCCCAGCGCATGGGCGAACGCATCCTTCGTGACGAAGGACATGAGGTCATCACGGTTTCGGACGGCACGGCGGCCATGCTGCGCTTCAAGGACACCGCGCCCGATCTCGTGATCGCCGATATTTCGATGCCCGGAATCTCGGGCTACGAGCTCTGCGCGTGGGTCAAGGACAACAGCATGACGCCGGTGTTTCTGACCGCCGGGCCGGTCGAGCCGGTTGACGAGAAAGAGATCCAGCGCGTGGCGGCCAACGGGGTTCTCAAGAAGCCGTTCGAGGCGAGCGTGCTGCTCGAGGCCATCTCGGGCTTCGTCAGCAAAACGAAGCAGCCGGTGGCGCCGCGTCCCGCGGGCCCGCCGCGCTCGGTGGTGGTGCTCGATCCGGACCAGATCCGCGCCGCGGTCACGGTGGCGCTCGACGCGGCGATGCCGGGCATGGTGGATCATATAGCGGAGAGAGTTCTCGCGGCTCTTTCGCGATCCGGAACGGGGAAGAAATCCAATGCCTGATAACAGCTTCGACGTCGTATCTCAGATTGAAATGCCGGAAGTGAACAACGCTATCCAGCAGGCCATGAAGGAAATCACCACTCGCTACGATCTGAAGGACTCGAGGTCCTCGATCGAACTGAACGAGAAGGACAAGAAACTCACGCTCGCCAGTTCCGACGATTTCAAGCTGAAGGCCGTGAGCGAGATCCTCAGCCAGAAGCTGGTGAAGCGGAATGTGCCGCTCAAGAACCTGACGTGGGGCAAGATCGAGTCCGCCGCCGGTTCGACGGTGAAACAGGAAGTGACGCTCACCGCGGGCATCCCGACCGAGAAAGCCAGAGACATCGTCAAAAAGATCAAGGACAGCAAGCTCAGGGTGCAGGCTTCGATCAATGCCGATCTGGTGCGCGTCTCAGGCAAGGACCGGGACACGCTGCAGCAGGTGATCGCGCTGCTCAGGGGCAGCGACTTCGGGATCGACCTGCAGTTCACCAACTACCGGACAAACTAGCCGATGCGGGTTTTATGTACCTGCGGCTTCAGCCGCGGCCAGACGTTTACAACCGGGCAGCCGCGGCTGAAGCCGCAGGTACATCCGGCAGCAGGTACATAGCTCTTGGCGCGCAGGATCGAATCCCATTTCATCGCGGGACCGGTGGGGCGTCTGGAGGCCCTTCTCGAAGAGCCCGACGAAGCGCCCACGCAGGCCGTTCTCGTCTGCCATCCCCATCCGCTCTATCGCGGGTCGATGCACAACAAGGTGGTCTACCGGATCGCGCACGGGTTTCGCCGCGCGGGCGGCGTGGCGCTGCGCTTCAACTATCGGGGCGTGGGCAAGAGCGAAGGCGCTTACGATCACGGCGCCGGCGAGACGGAAGATGCCCGCGCCGCGCTGGGGTTTCTGCGCGAGCGTTATCCCGACCTGCCGTATTCGATCGCCGGCTTCTCGTTCGGTTCGCGCATTGCCCTGACACTCGGCTGCACCGTGGCGGAGCCAAAGCCGGACCGGGTGATTCCGGTCGGCGTGCCGGTACTGCGCACGCGCTTTGACGAAGTGCTCGGCTGCCCGCTGCCCAAGTATTTCGTGCAGAGCACGAACGATGAGTACGGGCCGGTGGCGGAGACGGAAGCCGCGGTTGAGAAATTCGCCGGACCGAAGCGGTTGTTCTTCATCGAATCGAAGGACCACTTCTTTGCCGATGGCCTCGAGAAGCTCGAGGAAACCATCGCCGGGATCGCCGCTACTCGACCCTGAATTCGGTTTTCTCCGTCGCGGTCTGGTTGCCGACGCCGTCGTGCGCCGTGATCACCAGCGTATAGGTACCGAGCGTCATCGTCGTCTGCAGGTTCAGGTTGAATTCGACTGGCACCCAGGGCTGCGGGTAAAACGCCTGGCTGCGCTCGACCGCGGCATCGGGCTGTGAGAAAAGCGATTTGCCGCCCGGGCCCAGGATCTCGACGTCGTAAGAGACATCGATGGCGTTCTGTTCGCCGTATTTGTAGCCGGTGATATCGAGCCTGACAAAGAGCACGTCGCCCGCGCGGTAGGCGACCACCTTCAGCGGCGTTTGTTCATCCTGCGCGCGGTAGAAGCCGAGGTTGCGGATCACCAGTTCTTTCGCCGGTTCGACGGCGTGGCTGCGTACCGAAAACGTGGCTTCACCTGTTGCTTTCTTTTTCGTCTGCTCGTCGACCACGTCGTAGCGGATCCTGTATGTGCCGGGCGGGGCGATGGTGGGGATGAGAAACTGGCTGCGGATTTTCGGCTTCCACTCCTTGTCTTCCTGAGCGAGCGTGGTGGCGATGACCTGCTCATCGGGTACGGAAATGGCAACGCCTTTCGGATCGAAGGCCTGGATATGGCCGGTGAGCCGGATTTTGTCGGCCGGCTTCGCGTTGAGGCCTTCCACGATGTAGCGGAAGAAAACCTGCTCGCCCGGCACAAACGACTCGCCGCCCTGCATGGGCGGTCCGTCTTCCGATTGCGATACGACCGGGCGGGCGGCAGCGAGATTGGGTCCCTGGCCCCAGGCGGCCGATGCGGCGGCCAGCAGAACGAGCGGCCTGAGGAAGGAATGCATCAATTCTTCGGCGCGGCGGAGGAATCGTCCGTTACCCCGGGCGTCGCGCTGTTGATGCGCTCGTGAATGAAGCTCAGCGGGATGTCGATCGCTACCTCTTCCGCCGAGAACTCGTCGGTCAGGCGCAAGCGGTAGTGCTTCGCCGGAGCATCGAAGAGAATCATGCCGGTCTCGGTCTGATTGGGCGCCACTTTGCGCGACATGCCGAGCCAGTTGTGGACACCGGCGCCATCGGGCAGTTCGTTGTACGTCTGGCCGCTGTCATCGACCAGTGTCATGCCGGGAATCGATGCCTCTTCGCTGCCGGCGTTGAGCACACTGACCTGCACGGTGATGAAGCGGGTCTGCGGCATGCGCGCGGTGGTGGGGTCATCTCCGAGTTGCTGGTAGATCTGGCTGTCGATGACGCTGTAGCTCAGGCCGTCAACCTCCGCCTTCTCGCCGGCGCTATAGAGCCTCGATTCGTGTTTGGGTTCCCTCGAACATCCGGCCAGCAGTGCGGCCGAAATCAGCAGAGCGGCTGTTGCAGAACGGAACATAGAGGCAGTTTCTCACAACTGGAGCCCGCCCGCATCCGCCTCAGCATTCAGGGCTTATGTTCGCGCAACATCCGTTCGAAGCGGCGTTTCTGTTCGGGATTCAGAATCTGCATGATCCGCGTGTTGCCGTCGGCCAGAACGTTGTCGTAGTAACGGGAGAAATCGTCGAGGATGGAGGTGAGCTGAACGGTCTGCTCGTCGGTCAATTCCAGCTTTTCCTTCCACTCGGTCACCGACATGGAAAGATGGCCCACCGGCGGGGTGGTTCCATGCGCTGTGGCGTGCAGCCCGGCATGGCCGGTGACGCTCATGGCAACCGCGCCGACAACCATCCCGCAGAGGAACACGAGACACAGCGAGATGATGGCTACCCTTTCAGCCGGACGGGGAAGGCTGACCGCAGCCATATCCGAAGGCATGCCGGCTATTCCCGGTAGGTTGCCAGAGCAACCAGCATGCGGTCACGATCGGCACTCGCCGGATGGGCGAGACCCGTATCGTGCTCTGCCATAATCGCGGCAGCGTCCTGCCCGGCGGCGACATCCGGGCTGAACGAGGTTTCCCGGCTCACCAGATAACTGCCCAGACCGGCCAGCAGCAACAGCGACGCGAACGCCACGCGGCGGAAGAACACCGCTCCCGGAGAGAAGAATCCCCACGCTTCCTTCCTCTGGTGTTCGATGATGGCGCCGGCGACGCGGTTATAGAAGCCGAGCCGCGGTTCCGGCGCGAGACCGGCTTCCGTATCGATGCCGGAACGAAGTTCGCGGAACATCACCGACAGCGCTTCCATCTCCGCCACGCCCGACCGGCACTCAGGGCACTCTTCCAGATGAGCGTGGAACGCCGGTGTCCCTGCTCCGCTCAGATGTCTTTCCAGCCCCTCAATCACTACGTCGTGCATGAGCTAACCCCCAGCTTCCGTCCCTGAAAAGTCCCGGCGCGTCTACTTCAGTACCGCGGTCATGCGGTCCAGCCGCTGAGCGGCTTTGACCAGCTTCTGGCGCGCGCGGAACAACTTTACTTTAATCGTATTCTCATTCATCTGCATCATGTCGGAGAGTTCTTCGACCGAGTAGCCTTCGACCTCTTTCAGCATGAGCAGACGTTTTTCTTCATCCGACACCTTGTCGAGCAGCTTCACCACGTAATCGCGGCGGGCGAGCGACGAATCAGCGCGGGTACTCCGGTCTGACGCCGGTTCCGTATTTTCCACCCGGCGGACTTCGTCTTCGCTCATGTCGCTTTCGTAAACCAGCTTCCGGACCTTCTTCTTCCGCAGATAGTCGAAGCACTCGTTGACCGTGATCTTGTAAATCCAGGTCAGCAGCGAACTGCGGAAATCGAAATTCCGGATGGAGAAATAGACTTTGGCGAAAACCTGCTGGGCGATATCCTCAACATCGTTGCGCTGCCGCACGATGCCGTGAATGATGGAAAAAACCTTTGACTGGTAGCGCTCGACGATTTCACGGAAAGCCGCTTCGTCGCCGGACTGGGCCCGCCGCACCAAGATTCCTTCCTGGGTGTTCTCGTAATCCACTCGGGTTCTGGCAACGACCTTTCTTCCGAGCGCCTGGAGGGGCAGGGCTTCAATCAATGGTCCCATATACCCGGTCGGACGCGCGCGGCTTCAACACGGTTACATTAAACAAATGCCAACAGTTACAGCCTTCAGGGCAGGCGGGCCAGCAGATTCAGGGCCACGAGGCTGAATCTGACGGCCGGTATCGCGCGTCTGTATACTGTTAGTGGATCATAAGGCGGGCGGGAAGGCGCCGGCCGAAGCACAGCGTGGCTTCAGTTTCACAACAGGAGAACGAATTTCACATGGTCAAGCTGACTGAGACAGCGGTTTCGAAAGTGCAGGAGATCCTCGACACCCAGGATCCGAAACCGGCCGGACTTCGTATTGCGGTGGTGGGCGGCGGTTGTTCGGGTTTCAGCTATTCAATGGCTTTCGAGAACGCCCCCAATATGCTGGATAAAACCTATAACTACAACGGGCTCAAGGTTTTCATCGACCAGGCCAGCCTCCTCTATCTGGACGGCGCCGAGGTCGATTACGTGGAAACCCTGGAAGGTTCGGGGTTCAAGTTCAATAACCCGCAGGTCAAGTCGACCTGCGGCTGCGGCAGCTCGTTCAGCGTCTAGCAGGCTGCTGAAAAACCGGGACAGACAGAACTGGGCACCCTTTTTCGCCGGAGCGCCTCACTGAAAACACGTGATTTCGCACGGCGAAAAAGGTGCCAGTTTGGTCTGTCCCAGTGTTTTTCAGCAGCCTG
>DASPQQ010000365.1:0-7187 GCA_035624885.1 Bryobacteraceae bacterium
ATGACCGGCGCTCCCAAAATCCGCACCATGGAAATCATCCACCGTCTCGAAGCCCGCCCGCGAGGCGTCTATTCCGGCTGCATCGGCTTCCTCAGCCACACCGGAGCGGCGACATTCAACGTCGCCATCCGCACCGCCGTCTTCGCGAGCGGGGAAGTGAGCATCGGAACCGGTGGCGCCATCGTCGCCCAATCCGACCCCGAACGCGAATGGGAAGAAATCAACCTGAAAGCTGAGCCGCTCGTCCGCGCCTTCAGGCAGAGGTCAGGCGAGTGACGATCTCGTCCACAACTTCATCCGCCTTCGCCTCGACTTCCGCCTTCGTCTGATCCTGGATCGGATGCCGCACATAGACCGCGTCGAAATCCGGCCGCCCGAGAGCCGCCGCCTGCGCCCGCGCCGCGTTCATGAACTCATGCGTCGCGATGGGCACGGAGGGAATGCCGAAACCTTCCAGCTGAATCGTGTCGTGCAAACTGCACGTTGTGCACGAGCCTCAATCGGCCAGTGCTTCGATCACGGCATCCGCGCCGCGCAGTTTTTCAAGCAGCGCCGCCGGCGCCGGTTTCGTGTAGGTCGGCTTGGCCTCGCGCACGACCCGCGCCACGCCGAACTTCTCGCGCAGAACATGCTCGAGGCGATCGAGCAGCCAGCTCCCGCCCGGCTTGCTGATATCGAGCAGGGCAATCGTTTTGCCCGCGAGCGTATCGAGCCGCGCCGCCGCCGTTTCCGCCCGGGCTTGCGCGTCGTTCATCGGACTGACTAAAGTAACCGGCATCTCAAACCTCCCGTATCGGATACGTGACCATCTCGCTCCCTTTCGCGCCGCTGGCCCATCCCTGCATCATCGCCGAAAATTTGCCCGCCGTCCCGCCGGCCACCACGATTTTGATCGATTCGGGCGAAGCGAATTTCTGGTAGCAAGGTTCGCCGTCGATCACGATCTCCCGGTACGTATGCCGCAGCGCCGCGCCTTCGCCGGGATCGGTGCCTTCGTACGCGCGCAGCGGCACGCCGGTATTCTCGAACAGATAATCGCGCACATTCTGCTTCGTCCAGCCATCGCGATGGATGGTCTCGACATGCTCCGGTGAAAGCACCAGAAACACCTCGAAGGCCCGGCAGGCCCGGTAACTCCAGTTGGTGGCAAGCGAATAAGTCAAGGTCTTCAGCACGCCCCGCGCCGTGCGCGCCGCCTGCTCGGAGATCCCATGCGGCGAACCCGCCGCGAACAAACTCACGGTGCTCTCTTCGGGCCGGAACCCGCGCCCGACATGCAAAGGCTCCCACGGGCTCGCTTCCTCGTTTTCCGCGATGCAGAAGGAAAACTTTCCCGCATTGCCGAGCGTCGACATGTCGATCCCGTCCGGCCGCGCGCCGCCCAGATTCAGCAGGATGAGTTGCAGCGCCCGCCCCAGCGTGCTGTTGGCCCGCGCCACGTTGCTGAAAACGTTCTGCCGCGAATGAAAGCTCAGCTCCCTGCGAATGGGCCCGTTGATCACGATCAGCGGCGCGGCGAACTGCGTCGTCGCCTGTACGCCGTGCGCATTGAACCGTTCGTCGCAAACCGCGCGCACCAGCGGAATCAGCACGCGCATCATTTCCGGCCGGCATCCCGCCATCACGGCGTTCGCCGCAATCTTTTGCACCGTCGCCGCGCCGTAGCAGGGTGGAATCCGCCCGATCACCTCGAGCGGATCGCGCGTGGTTCCGAGCAGCATGCGATCGAGGCGCGTGCGCGTGGGCGGCACCACCGGCAGCGCATCGTGGAACGCGCGGAAACAGTATTCGACCGGATCGTCGTCGCCGGCCAGATCGATCTCCCGCGCCGGCCTCCCGCCCGCCGAAAAGGCATCGAGCCCCGGCGCAGCCTCGCCTTCCGCGGGCACCTCGAGATGGCGCGAAGAGCATCCGGGCTTCGAAGCCGGATACCCGTCGTACCGGCTCGCCACCGGCGGCACGCCGAACAGATCCGCGATCTCGTTGATCGCCTTCTTGTCGAAGCCGGGTTCGAGCCGCAGCAGCCGGCCATCCTCGTCGATCACGACGAGGCTCGGCACCGTCACCACGTCAAAGCGCTTCGATTTCCTCCACTCGGGATCGTCCAGCTCAACGGGAAACGCCGCGCCCGTCTGCGCCACGAACTCGCGCGTCCGCGCCTCGCTGTCCTGCGAGATGCCTTTGAGCGGCACACCGCTCTTGGCCAGTGCATTGAGATAGGGAACAATCAACCGGCAGGTTGGACAGTCCGATTGAACAAACGCCAGCAGCCGGGCCATAAACATTAAGGTAAATTGTACGCATGCCAAAAATCGAGAGGCATCTGCCGGGCGATTTCTGCTGGTTTGAACTCGGCACCACCAATCAGGCATCCGCGAAACCTTTTTACGCCGCGGTGCTTGGCTGGAGCGCCGTGGATTTCCCCATGGGTCCGGACAGTTTCTACACGATGTTCCAGCTCGATGGCGCGGACGCAGCCGCGGCGTACGCTATGCGGCCGGAAGAAGCCGCCCTCATTCCGCCGCACTGGAACCCGTACGTGGCGGTGGAAGACGCTGGTGAAACCGCCCGCTGCGCGGCGGAACTCGGGGGCAAGGTTGTCGAAGCCCCGTTCGATGTGAACACCTTCGGACGCGTGGCCGTCCTACGAGACCCGACCGGCGCGTATTTCAACATCTGGCAGCCCAGGGACCACTCTGGCGCCGGCATCGTCGGCGAGCCCGGCGCTTTCTGCTGGGCCGAGCTCGCGACGCGCGATCCCAGCGGCGCGGTGCGGTTTTACGAACAACTCTTCGGCTGGAAAACCGGTCCCGTTGACGGCTTCCCGCCGGATTATCCGGTTATCCGCCGCGAAGAAAGAAACATCGGGGGAGTCCGGTGCGAAACCGCGCTTCCCCCGCACTGGCTGCTCTTCTTCGTCACCGCCGATATCGATACGGCCGTGGCCAGCGCGAAGCAATACGGCGGCACAATCCACGTCGGCCCCATCCCGATGGGCGTCTCCCGTTACGCCGCTCTTGCCGATCCGCAGGGCGCCGTGTTTTCCCTCGTCCAGCCTCCCACCGAAGGAGTCATCGCATGAAGAAGCTTTGTCTTGTCGCCTTGCTCGCTCTCGCGCTCTTCGCGCAGCGCGCCCCGCAGCCCGCCAACCCCATCGGCCAGCCGCTCATCGACGGCCACTGGCAGGTGAAAGAAGACGCCTTCATCCACGCGCCGCTGCTTCCCGAAGACGCGAAATACGCCGATCTGGATGGCATGAAGATGAAAGCCTGGCTGCGCGAGATCATCGCCATCTCCGATAAGGACCGCGATTCGGGCGCCGTCTTCTGGGGCCGCAACGTGGGCACGCCGGGTCACGAAGCAGCCGAGGCGTGGGTCGAAGGGTATTTCAAAAAATACGGTCTGAAAGACGTTCACCGCCAGGCGCACGACCTTCGTCCGCAGTGGATTCCCAGGAGCTACGACATCACCTTCTCGAGCGGCGGCAAAACCTTCAAACTCGCGACCGCGCGCCCCGAGATGAACGCCGCTTCCACCCCTCCCGGCGGGCTCGACCTCGATCTCGTCTGGGTCGGCGAAGGCACCGAAGCCGATTTTCTCGGCCGCGACGTCAAAGGCAAATGCGCGCTGATTCAGGACATCCCCACGCCCGGCGTGATCAACCAGTCGCTCACCTATGACGGTTCGGTTGCCCGCGCCTTCCAGAAAGGCGCGGCGGCAGTCGGCATCGTCTACGGCATCTCCGATAATTTCGCCGTCTGGGAAGGCAGCGGCGGGCGCCCCGGTTTCGGTGTCGGCTACGAAGACGGCAAATCGATCCGCGAAATGCTGGGCAAAGGCGAGTCCGTCAAAGTCAACATCAAGCTCGACGCCGAAATGAAATCGGGCCTCAAAACCGCCAGCGTCCTCGGCACCCTGCCCGGCGCGACCGACGAAGAGATCATGATCATGAGCCACATCGACGGCTACTTCGAAGGCGGGCTCGATAACGGTTCGGGCGATGCCGTCCTGATCGGACTGCTCGATCACTTCTCGAAGATTCCGCAATCCCAGCGCCGCCGCAGCATCCGCTTCATCGGCGCGGCCGGCCATCACGGCGGACCCGGCTCGAGCTGGATTCACGAAGCCAAAGACACCGAACTCGCCAGAACAGCCCTTATCATCAACCTCGAACACGTTTCCGCCGTCCGCACCAAATACTGGGGACCGCATCTGCGCATGAGCACCGAAGTCGCACCCATGCGCTGGTGGGTGTGGGGCAGCAAAAACCTTGCAGGCATCGTGACGTCCTCCTTCGCGCATTTCAACGCCGGCATCATCGCGGATATGGACGACAACGCTTCGGGCGAAATGGGCGCCGTCTCGCGCGACCGGCCGTCGATCCAGGTCATCACCTCGCCCGAAGTCAAGCACACCGAACAGGACAACGCCGACTGGGTCCCGGCCAACGGCCTCGAGCAGATCGCCCGCGCGTATGCCATGGTCATCGACAAGGTCAACAAACTCGACCGGGAGCAGATCGCCAGATGACCACCATCGCTCCATTGCTCTCCGTTCGCCGCGACTACGGCTGGCGACTCGGCCGCTTAGTCGACCCTTACGGCCACCACTGGGAAATCGGCAAGCCCCTCGGATGATCGTCACCCTCGATCACGTCCAGATCGCCGCGCCGCCGGGCTGCGAAGCCGAAGCGCGGCGCTTCTACGGATCGGTCCTCGGCCTGCCGGAAATCGAAAAACCCGAACCCCTGCGTTCTCGCGGCGGCTGCTGGTTCCGGTGCGGCGACCGCCAGATCCACGTCGGCGTCGAGAAGGAATTTCAGCCCGCGCGCAAAGCTCACCCGGCCTTCGCCGTCAATGACCTCAACGCCCTGCGCGCAGCCCTCACCGATGCCGGAATCACAGTCATCGACGACGACAATCTCCCGGGCGCCGAACGCTTCTACGCCTCCGACCCATGGGGCAACCGCCTCGAATTCCTGCATGTAAAATGAGCAAGGAGAATTTCATGCGCATCCATCACGCTCTTTTCGTTTTCCTGATTCCCTGCGCCATGTTCGCGCAGGACGCTTCGCGCTCGGTCGCGGGCGGCGGCATTTCCGTACCCGGCTGGAAAGGACAGATCGACGCCAACGAAGCCCGCCGCGGCTCGACCCTCGAGAACGCGAAATTCGAAGCCCAGGGCTCCGGCTTCCACGTGGTTACCGGTCCGGCTGTGACCTACTGGCACGAAGGCGATAAAGCCACAGGCGACTACACAGTCAAAGCCACCTTCACCGAGCCGAAGTTCATGAACCTGAACACCCACGCGCATCCCTACGGGATCATGATCGCGGGCAACGATCTCGGCACTCCCAACGCCGGCTCTCTCTACTGCGCGGCCTACGGCACCGGCAACTTCATCGTGCGCGGCTTCGGCCCCGCGCCGTTCCAGCTCAATGGACGCGAAGGCGAAGAGAACGAAGCCGTGCACCACGCGGCGGGCAAGGATCAGGCGGTGACGCAGGAAGTCGCCATTCAGGTGAAGGGCGACAAGGTTTCCTGCCTGATCAACGGCAAGTCCGTTTTCAGCTACAACAAGGCGGACCTTGTCACCACCGGCAAGCTGAAGTCGACCGACGGCACCTACGGCCTGCGCTTCGCCCACAACACCGAAGTCCAGGTCACCGGCTTCACCATGACGAAAAACTAGAACGGACGCATACGACGTCCTCCGCTCCTGAACCGCGCGCCTGGGAGCAGTGGATTTCTCCCGAAACCCTGCTTTCCCAGGTCGACAACACCGCGCCCTTCCTCGCCGAACGTCTGCCGCCGCGCGATTCCCGCCGCCCCATCGATTGCGGCGATTCTCCCGAAGGTTTCCTGCGGATTCTCGCCAACTGGCAGAACATGCTGGCAGGAACTTTCAGCCACGAGGAAGAGCTTCAGGATTATTTCGCGCTCTGTCTCGCCTGCCATCACGCGACCGTCGCGACCTTCGTCCCCACCGATGTCGACACCAAAATCCGCGGCATCCTCTGGGGCCAGTCGCGCGACCCTCAGGTTCTGCGCCCCATGCTGCGGCTCGCGCTTGAGGCGGAGGGCTGGACGGACAAGGGCATCTCGACGCGCAACGTGCGCGGCGTGAGCGGCCACAACGGCGAGCACTGGAGCGCCATCGCCGGAGGCCTCGGCCGCCTGCTGCATCTCGGCGATCTTGAATCGGCGGAACAGGCGCAGGCTGCCATCGAAGCCGAAATCGGCCGCGAACTGCGCGTCTTTGAGAAAGTCGCGGCCGAACGCGACGCCGAACTCGATCTCCTCCGCCTCGCCATGACCATGGCCCACAACCAGGGCGATCTCAAACAGGGCATGGGCTTCTGGAAGCGCACACCGGTGACCGCTCCGGTGATGGACCACCTGCTCGAACGCGGCAGTTTCCGCGTTGCCGTGCGCATGTATCAGGAAACCGGGATGTCCGCCGAAGGCCATCGCCACTATCCGCTGCGCGCGGTCAAGGCATTGCGCCGCTCGCCCGCCACGCTGCTTCCGCTGAGCCCGTTCCTCGACGATTGGGGCGGTGTCGTGGTGCAGCTCGACGAAAGCCACGAAGTGCTCGCGGCGCTGCTCTCCGGCTGCCAGAAGATCGAAGGCCAGCAGGGTTACTATCGCGCGATCGCCGGCATGCAGACCGCCGCGCCCGGCCGGTTCGAAAAGGCCGTGTCGCGCATGCCCGCCGCCAGCCAGCGCCTTCTGCGCGATGCCGAAGTGCGCCGCCTCGTGAGCGTGCCCCGCGTGTCGTTCGAATCCATGATGCGCAAACGCGCCCGCGCCGCGCTCAAATCGGCCGGAACAGCAGCCAGTCGAGGCTGAACGTCAGGCGCTTCGCTTCGATCGGCTCGGCCCGCAGTGGACGGTAAATCGAGACCAGCACGTCTTCCACGCCGCTGCGATCGAGGTCCGCGGCGGCCGAAATGTTTCCGCGCTCCTCGAGCCGGAAATGCCTAGCGAACTCGCTCACGGTGCGCTCCACGCGATCCCGCCCCCTGCCCCGCAGCTCAATCAGATCGTCAGGAGCCGCCACAGCCACCAGCAATCTCCCATCGCCGCGCAGCACGCGCCGGAACTCCGCCGGATTCATGCGCCCGGTAATCGAAAGGAGCAGGGAAAACGAACCATCGGGCCACGGCACAAACCGGTCCGCATTCG
>DASPQQ010000366.1:0-4074 GCA_035624885.1 Bryobacteraceae bacterium
AGGCGGGAGTATTGGGCGGGGCGACGAAGATGTCGGCGGCGGCAGCCGGGCCCTGGATGTGACCGACGGCCGAGAGGATTGCCGGCCACGAGCCTGTTTCGGGGCCGACGATGGCGAACGTTCCTGCCACCGCGTGCATGGCGAAGACAAAGAGTAAAACGTGTGGACGCGGCTTCAGCCGCGTTAGCCGGCGAGAGAACGCGACTGAAGTCGCCTCCACACTTCGACTAACGTGTAAACGCATACCAGACACCGAGGCGGAAATCGTTGTAATTGGGGCGGCGGGGATTGCCGGTGTTGATCAGATAGACACCGCGAACGGCGGCGAGGGTGATCCACATGCTGGCGGGCATGCGCGCATGGCGGAAACGGAGGCCGGGGCCGGTTTCGACGGTGTTGGCCCAGTACTGGCGCTGCACGTCCACCGTGATGTTGTTGCCCCAGAACGGCTGCACGCGGTTTGCGCCGAGGATGGCCGTGTAACCGGTGCGGTTCTGCGAGTAGAAAAGCGTATCGCCGGCGAAATGGCTGACGAAGACCGCGTCGCCGGTCGATTCGTGAAACCAGCCCGGGGCTTCGGCGAGGAGCGAGGCGCCCCAGGTGCGGGCGAAGGAGATGCCGCCGCGATAATCCGGCCAGCGTGTGGCGTTGAGATAGCTGACCATGACGCCGGCTTCGAACCACGCGAGCGCGCCGTGCCATGGGTTGGTCGAGACGCCGCCGGCGAAGATGAGCGCGCTTTCCGACAGGCTGGCGGGCGAGACGCCGCCCGTGGTGCGGCGGGCGTCTCCGGTGAGCCGCATCGAAGCATAGAGATGCAGCGGGAGCTTCTTCTGGCGGAATTCGGTTTTGATCTGGCCGTAGCCGAAAAGATCGGCCCAGCGCGAGGAGTAGAGCGGGTAGAGCCAGACGGTGGCGCGGAGGAATTCGACGCCCGGCCGGAGGTTTTCGTAAGCCTTGCGGGCTTCGGCGGCGATGGCGGGATCGTCGCTCCCGCGGGCAAGATCGAACCAGTGGAGCGCGGTTGCGTCGTCGTGGAGCATGTTGCTGGTCCAGCCGAGCTTCAGGTCGATCGAGGCATCGCCGGGGTTTTCTTCGTGGGCCTGTTCGAAGTAGCGCTTCGCGTCCTCGAGATACCCGGCCTTGTAGCTGCGGTCGCCCATGGTGACGGGGTCGTCGGGCGTGAGCTGGATGTTGCTCGAAGCGGCGGTGTCGGCGCGCTGGAGGAGGTCGAGCTGCTTCTTTGCGACATCGTCCTCGCCGGCGATCTTCTGGAGCTCCTGTTCGGCTTCGGGGCGGAGGGCCTGGTCCTTTTCGGACATGCTCAGGAGAAGGAAAGCCAGTTCGCGGTGAACCGTGGCGTTTGCGGCATCGAGCGCGAGGGCATTGCGGAATTCGTAGACGTACGGGTAGCGTTCCGGGAGCTGTTCGCGGGCCAGTTCGGCGGCGCGCGGCTCGGCTCCGCGTGAGGCGGCGATGAGAGCCGCCATGAGGCCGTCGGTATTGCCGCGGGCTTTCTCGACGCGAGCCAGTTCGAGGAGAACGGATTTGCGTTCGGGCGAGAGCTGGAACGCGGCGCGGTAGCTCGAAGCCGCGAGATCGAGCTCGTCGCGCTGTTCGGCGAGCTGCGCGAGCTCGTAGTGCGCGCTGAAGGTTGGTTTCGAAGTTGCAAGAACGCTCTGCCAGCGTGCGATGCCGCTCGCCAGAGGCTCATCGATGTTGCGGAAGGCCTGGGCGGCGGTGGCTTTCGATTCCTCATCGCCCGAATCGCGGATGCGGGCGAAGATGCGGCGGGCTTCGGCTTTGCGCGCGGGCGCGTTTTCGACGGTTTCAAAGCAGAGGAAGGCGTATTCGAGGGCGACGTGGAAATCGGCGGGGTCGAGACGCATGGCCTCGCCGAACTGCTCGCGCGCGGCTTCGGAATCGCCGGTTTTGAGGAGGGTATAGGCGAGGTTTTTGCGGATGTCGGTCCGGGTGGGGGCGAGGGCGGCGGCTTTACGAAACGCTGAGATGGCGGCGTCGTAATCCTTTACGCGCAGGGCATCGAAGGCTTCGGTCAGGGGCTGGTACGCGGGGTCGGTTTGGCCGAAGACGGCGGTGGCGGCGAGGAAAAGGAGCGCAAGTCGGATCGGGATTTCCCCCTTCCGTTCAGTACGGGTACGCGGGGAAAACTCTCAGAAATTTTCGCCCGCTATAATCGGGACGTGCCGAAAGTTACCTTCCTTCCCGCCAACCAAACCTTTGAATTTGAAGCGGGTAAGCTGCCTTATAAAGAACACGGAAAGCGCGGGTCTCTCCTCGACGTCGCCATGAATTTCGGCTTTCCTCTGGAACATGCCTGCGGAGGCAGCTGCGCCTGCACGACCTGCCACGTGGTGGTGAAATCCGGCGCCGAAAACCTTTCCGAGATGGAAGACGACGAAATGGACCGCGTGGAACAGGCGGCTGACTTTCAGCTTCATTCCCGGCTGGGTTGCCAGGCGGTGGTGAACGGCGACGTGACGGTCTACATTCCGGAGTGGAACCGGAATTACGTGAGCGAAGGGCACTAGCAGGCTGCTGAAAAACACTGGGACAGACCAAACTGGCACCTTTTTCGCCGTGCGAAATCGCGTGTTTTCAGTGAGGCGCTCCGGCGAAAAAGGCTGCCCAGTCCTGTCTGTCCCGGTTTTTCAGCAGCCTGCTAGAAGCCGAGTGCCCGGCTGATCAGCCGGCTTTGGCTTTTTTCTGCTGGGCCGCGGCGGCGTTTTCCGACTTCACCGGCTTGCGGGCGGCTCCGCTTTGAAAGCGGCGCAACTGGTCGGTGACGCAGACGAGGAACATCGGCTGCTTCGCGTTCTTGAGGACTTCGATGACGCGGTCCGGCTGGTCTTCGAGGTAGATGTGTTTGCCGTCGGTGACCAGGTGGACGTCGCTGTTACTCGCCACGGCGTCGCTCAGGCGCTTGCCCATTTCCTGCTGGAGGAAGCGGAGCACGCGGCGGATTTTCTGCAGCGAGAACCCCTTGGCGCGGAGTTCGGCGATCACCGAAACCTCCACGACCTCATGCGGCAGATAGACTCGGCGGTGGCCCTCCTGGCGGGGCGAGACGACGTTGCGCTCATCCCACCATTGCAGCTGCCGCAGGCTGACGCCGGCGATGCGGGCGACTTCGCCGCTCGTGTAGCGTTCCTGTTCCGGGGTGGCTCCGGCGGGTGCCGCAACAGTTCTGTCTTCCTTTGTTTTGAACATTTCGCCAAGCCTCCGTTCAGGTCCAGGATGAATTCTATCAGATTAGCACCAAACCGCCGGGCCGTTAAGGGGGCGAAAAATCCGCAAAACCGTCCGGCCCGGGAAGTTCGTTCACAAGGCGTGTTAAGATGAGGCTGCAACGTCAGAATTGCGCCCGGGCTGAAGGGATTTAGCCGGTTTGCGCACGCCAACCAGAGGTTTCAGTGTCGAGTAATCTTAGCCGCAAGGAATTGAAGCAGGATAAGTTTGCCGTTGAGGTCGAGCATACGGTCGACTTCTTTGCGGCGCATCGCAAGGAAGTCACCCGGTACGGCTCCGTCGCGGCCGCGGTGCTGCTCATTGGCGGGGGCGTTTACTACTACATGAACTCGGCTTCGGGGACGCGGGAAAAGGCGCTGGGGGAAGCGATCGCGCTCACCAATGCGCCCATTACGGCGACTCCATCTCCCAACGGTCCGACCAGCTTCTCCACCGAAGCGGCCAGGAACGATGCGGCCGCGAAGGCTTTCACGAAGGTGCAGTCGGAATACGGCGGCAGCGACGAAGGCTACGCGGCGGAGTACTTTCTCGCGACGCAGTCGGCAGAGGCGGGCAAGCTTGACGATGCGCGGAGGAAGTATCAGGACGTGAGCGATCACGCCAACCCGAACTATGCATCGCTGGCGAAGCTGGCTCTGGCGCAGATCGATTTCGCGGAGAACAAGTCTTCAGAAGCCGAGAGCCTGCTGAAGAACCTGATCGACAACCCGACGGACATGGTTTCGAAGGCGCAGGCGACGATTGTCCTGGCCAAAGGGATTGCGGCCACGCGGCCGGAGGAAGCGCGCAAGCTGCTGCAGCCGC